>DASRUF010000183.1:0-2827 GCA_035655575.1 Bacteroidota bacterium
GTGGAATGAATGTGGATTCAAACTTGCATTTCGTCACGATTTGATTAAATTATATGCTCGTTAAGTAGAATGTGAAAGGTTTCTATGGCAAGAGTAGTTAAAACAAAAAGAATAAAGAAAACACCCGAAAGTAATGTTTTCCCGTTTGAGCGAGAGAATTATATTATTCTTGGTGTGGGATTGGTGCTTATCGTCCTCGGGTATATTGCTCTTTCGGGGAATACTGTTGAAGGGTTCAGTCAGCTCACGGTCGCCCCGATCCTTTTAGTGTTAGGTTATTGCGTTGTCATCCCTGTTGGGATTCTCTACAGAAAGAAAGAGAAAAAAGTAACAACCGAAATCAAACCCGTGGAAGAATCCAAATCCTAAATGATTGTCAATTTAAGAAATACCTTCTTTGTCTTTTCTATTGCTCTGGTGCTCTTACTCGTAGGAGTCCACTGTAAGAGTGCCGATGAGAGAAAAAAAGAGAGGGCAACAAGAGATAGTATCTACCAGACCCAATCACCGTCTCGCACTGCAGGAGGAACGTACGAACGCCAGCGAGATGCGGTAGGAAATATCGATAGCCTTGTTACTCCTCCCCAACCGGTAAGACCTCGATAAACCAAGCGAGGGTAAACTACTAGATTCCCTTAAGATCCCAAAACTTTAATAACCAGGTGGAGAAGTTCTTCCGGGTCATAAGGTTTTGAGATATAATCTGTTGCCCCAAGTTTGACACATTCCATCGCAGTTTGCACATGGTCGACTGCAGTGAGGATAATAACATGAGGGAAGTAGCTCAATTTCTTCATTTCCTTGAGAACAGTCATTCCATCCATTCGAGGCATATGTAAATCGAGCAGTACGATATCGTACTGTTTTTTCTTAAGCATTTCAATCGCAATATCACCGTCTTCTGCAGTATCAACTTCAAAATCCTCGTCCTGAAATTGTTGTGCAAGATTATTTCGTAAATCTGCATGATCATCTACGCAGAGCATTTTGAGATTATGGCTCATAAAAATTCCTCGACTTAAGTTTCACGAAAAGAATTTATTCTGAAGTTTAGCAAGTTGTCCTAAAAATTTATTGATTACATAACGTCATAGATTAATTTGGAATCTCATTCTTCCCAATAAAATTTTTCTCGCTTTTTAGGATGATTTCCAATTTCATCCATTGTGTGAGCATCATATATCCTACCGTTCTTCACAACATGACTGATCGATTCACTATTGCGGATATCTTCGAGGGGATTTTTCTCCATAACAATCAGATCAGCAAGTTTACCAGGTTCGAGCGATCCCAAATCATTATCCAAACCAATATACTGAGCGCCGTATAATGTTGCGCATCGAATGGCTTCCATGGGAGTCATTCCCCCTTGGACAAGCATCCATAATTCCCAGTGAGCGCCGAGACCTTGCAGTTGACCGTGCGCACCAAGTTGAACTTTCCCGCCTAAGTCAACGATTTTTTTCGCTGTTTTTGAATGTTCGATGTAGAAAAAATCATCGTCTGATGCCATTGTCCTTCGACGTGATCGTGAGTCAACAACTTCCCTTGGAGTAAAACGAAGCAAGCGTTCGTTTTCCCAAACATTTTCCTTCATGTACCAATAATTCTCTCCCATTATACCGCCATAGGTGACAATGAGAGTTGGCGTATATCCTGTTTTTGATTTCGAGATAAGTTGTAAACAATCATTATACAGTGGTGAGATTGGAATAGAGTGCTCGATTCCGGTGTGGCCATCGAGAACCATGTTCATATTCCAGAAGAACGTCGACCCGCCTTCGGGAACGACCATCATCTTTAATGCTCGTGCTGCCTCGATGATCTGTTGTCGCTGGTCTCGTCGTGGTTGATTGTAGCTTTTTACAGTAAAGGCACCGACAGCTTTCAATCGACGAAGGTGCGACATCGCATCTTCAAAATTATTCACCACAGCTTTGAATGATCCTTCTGCTCCATAAAGAATCGTACCGGTAGAATACAATCTCGGACCAACCATGAGACCAGCTTGAATCATCTCAGAGTTCGAGAACACCATTTCGGTATTTGATGACGGATCGTGTGAAGTGGTAACGCCAAAGGCGAGATTTGCATAGTAGCGCCAATTTGTTTGTGGTGTCAAGGACTCGAATCCTATATGAGCGTGAACATCAATCATCCCCGGCATGATATATTGGCCAGCAATGTTGATGGTTTTTGCATTGGGTGGAATGGAAATACTCGCCGACGGTCCAATAGCTTTGATACGATTACGCTCAACTAAAATAGTTGCGTTCGGAATAACCTCATTGCCCTTCATCGAAATGACCGAAGCGCCGACCAGTGCTAACGATCCTGTTGGATTGTCTGATTCTACCTGAAAACCGATATTCAGCCCAACAGTGTCGGGTTGTTCTTGAATGCTATCTTTCGCTCCCTCAACGAATTTGAAAGTGTTCGTGAGATCACGCGAATAAAGCTCTGGTCCTAAAGACCAGTATAATTTTTTACCGTCAATCGACCAATTGATATATGTCCCTGCATCCCGAGTAACTTTTTTAATCGGGTAATCAGTGGTACCGGGGCTGATATTCACACCTTGTCCAGTTTTTGGAAAGACGGCAATGTAAGCGTTGTATCGTTCAACGAGCGCAATCCATTCTTCATCGGGTGAAGGAAGAATCTGTTGTGCGTTCTCCGATAAGAGATGGACTCGACGTAGCTCTCCATTCAGTCCAATGCTGACCAGTGCATTTTTTTCTCCTTCACGAGATGCAAGAAAAATACGATCCCCCTTTTTATTAAACAATGGACGTGACCCTTCTTCAATAATCAGAGTCGGTTTATC
>DASRUF010000184.1:0-6333 GCA_035655575.1 Bacteroidota bacterium
AGTATTCAAAAAAGCAAATAGAAAGAGTAGAACTGACAGAAGAGGCAACAATTTTAGCAGACCGTTATATTGCAGATCAGGTTGTTGGTAAGACAAGTAAAGCCGACTGTCAACACATTGCCATTGCTACGATAAATAAAGGTGATGTGCTTGTCAGTTGGAACTTTAAGCATATTGTGAATTTAAAACGGATCAGAGGGTATAATTCCGTCAATCTAAAAAACAATTATACAATGCTTGAAATCAGAACACCAAAAGAAATTATAGAGTTATGAAAACTAAATCAATCAAAAAGGAAGAAAACTTTGACGCTGTAAAAACGATGCGTGAAATCCGTGACCAATTAAGCAAGGAAATCATGAACATGACTTTTGCGGAGGAGAAAGCGTATTTGAGAAAGTTGTTAGCGAAAAAGACAGCAAAGCGAAAAGCAGTCGAAGACAGCGAAAAGCCAACAGCCAGAAGCCACTAGCAGTCCACAGTCCGCAGTCTTCAGCCAGCCCTGAAGTACGCACTTCGTTTGACTTCAGGACAAGAAGCGAACCCTGAAGTACGCACTTCGTTTGACTTCAGGACAAGCAGCGAATAGCTAACGGCGAATAACGAACGGCATTTTCAAACAATATTCCCTTTTATCGCCTTCGCCACTGCCTCTCCCTTGGAATGAACATGTAACTTCTCATAGATATTCCGGATATGTCCCCTCACGGTATCGATACTGATAAAGCAGGCATCTGCAATGAGTTTGTAGCTCATCCCTTTTACAAGACAGGAGAGGATTTCTTTTTCTCTTTCGGAGAGGTTGAACGAATCATCCTTAGGGTCTGCGGGTGGATTAGCCATCATTTTCAGAACCTTCGTGGCGACAGTGGGGCTCATGGGTGCACCTCCGTCATAGGTTTCTTTGATGTAATCCAGTATTCGGCTTGGCGACGTGTTTTTCAGGATATATCCGGAAGCGCCGGCGAGGATCGATTCAAAGATCTTGTCACTGTCCTCAAAAATCGTCTGCATCAGGATTTTCAGATCCGGGTATTTTTCATGCAATATCCTGACTGCCTCAATCCCATTCATGCCCGGCATGCCGATGTCCATCAGTACAACATCCGGAGTGATTTCTTTGATATTCTTCAGGAGGCGTGAACAATCTTCAAACGCACCTACACATTGATAGCCCTCGGTACCGTTGATCAGTTGATACAGTCCGACGCGCAGGCTGTGGTTATCTTCGAAGATGGCAACCTTTATCATGGTTGCTGAGCTGTTGAACAAGGATGAGTGAACGATTGTCGAAGCATCGGATTTCGGATTTCAGATTTCGGATTTATAGTTTATTCTCTGTTCTTCCTTCGCCTTCGCCTCAGCCTTCGCCTTCTTTAAACGGCTACCTTCAACTGTATCATCGTCCCTTCTCCCAGCACTGAATCAATCATCAATTTAGCACCGATTTCCAGCGCCCTCTTCTTCATATTCTTTATCCCGTTCCCTTCAGTGAGTTTATTGGTATCAAATCCCTTTCCATTATCACGTATCAGCATGGTGAGAAAGCCTTTTTCTTCTTTAATAGAGAACAACGCCTTATTGGCTTCGGAATACTTCACCATATTATTGGCGGCTTCTTTGAAGATGAGATAAAGGTTTTTCCGTACATCCATCGGTAGCTTGATCCTGGTGACATCATCATCGGCGACGAACTCAAAGTCAATTTGTTTAGCACCAAGGAGTTCATAGGCAAAGCTTCTCATCCGCAAAATGATTTTTTCAAACTGGTCGTTTTCGGGAGTGATGGTCCAGACGATATCCGCCATCGCGTCGAGCATCTTACGGGAACTTTCTCCTATGGTCTCGAGCATCGGGATAGTCTCTTTCGACTGCTGCTGTGCCATTTGTGAAAAAATGGAAATGCTGCTGAGCGTGCTGCCCACATCGTCATGCAGGTCGCTGGCGATTTTATTCCGGAGCATTTGCAGCTTCAGTTGCTGGCGGGTGCGGTAATTAGAATACACGAACAGGGAAAGGAGACTGAAGAGCACAAAGCCTCCCAACAAGTAGTTTTTCAGGAGTTTTTGTTTTTTGATTTCCAGCATATGGATCACTCCTTCTTTGTTTAAGATGACAAGCTGACTTTCCTTCCTGTCCGTTTCGGCTTTCTGGGCAGTGTAATCAGCCTGGTTCTTTTCGATTTCTAACTGCTGAAGTTTTTTCTCGTTCGCGAGGAGATCCACTTGTTGCAGGTTCAAAAGATTCTCTGCCTGAATTTTATCCCTTTCTGACTGGGTGCTTTTCAAGGATTCCTGCTGTACAATGAACTGCAGGCTGCTGATCTCCTTTTCGCTTTCCAGCTTTTGTATTTCTTTGTCTTTCTTTTCCGTTTCATAGCTCATTTTCATTTGCTCGATCATCTTACTGTTGGTTTCATTCAGCAGGCTGTCTTTGTATAAAGTGTATAGCTTGTAATGTTCTAAGGCCTGCTGGTAGTTTCCCATGAGGCTGTCTAATTGTGATAAAAATTCATATGCCTCTATAATTGAAACTTTGATACTTAATTCCCTGGAAATATAAAGCGCATCATTCAAGTATTTTTCAGCTTCAGCAAATCTGTTCATTTCAGTATAAATCCTACCGATATTATTGTAGGTATTTGCAATAAGTGCTTTATTTCCAATTTCTTCGTTTATTTCAAGGGCAGCTAAATAATTCTTAAGAGCTTCGGGAAAGTTACCTTGTAATCGATAAACCCCTCCGATATTATCGTAGATAAAGCCAAATCCTCCTATATCGCCGATTTCTTTTCTTATTTCAAGAGAAGTAACATAATATTTTAATGCTTCGTTAAGAAGCGAATCTCTTTTAAACGGGTTAGGCTGTTTTTTACCTTGCTCCATATAAACAACACCAATGTTGTTATATGAGCTAGCGGCTCCTTTGGTATCTCCAATTTCTTCAGCTATTTTAAGAGATAGTAAATGATATTTCAACGCTTCGGAATAATTGCCCTGGCGTTGATAAGTATTTCCAATGTTACTGCAAGAAGCACCGATTCCTCGTTTATTTTCTGATTTTTCGTTTATTTTAAGTGCTGCGAAAAAATATTTTAATGCTTCTGGATAATTTTTCTGCCCTTCAAAAATCCATGCGATGTTAAAGTAACGATCAGTCAAATGTTCTTTATCTCCGTCTTTATCTCCGATTTCCTCCAATATTTTAAGTGCAATTAAATAATGTTTCAAAGCCTCTGGAGCATGGCCTTGCCGGTGATAAATAGTCCCGGTGTTATTGTAGGAAAAAGCGATTCCTTGTTTATCTCCAATTTCTTCATAAATTTTAAGAGCTGCGGAATAACTTTTCAATGCCTCTTGATAGTTGTCCTGGCCATCATAATCAAGCCCAATATCATAATAAGAATCAGCAATCTCTTTTTTATTGCATAGTTCTTCATAAATATACAAAGATGCAAGGTGGTTTTCCAGCGCCTCATGTTAATTGAATTGATTGGCATATATGATCCCAATGTTATCATGTGAACGGGCGATTCCAATTTTGTCGCCTATTTCTTTGAACAATTTAAGTGAGGTCAAGTAATTTGTCAAGGCCTCTGGATAGTCACTTTTCAGTCTATAAACTTCTCCGATGTTAAAGTTAGCGTAGGCAATTCCTTGTTTATATCCTATTTCTTCACTTATTTGTAAAGCAGCCGAAAAGGTTTTCAAGGCTTCGGTATAATTGCCTTGCTCCCTATAGCTGTTTCCGATGATGTTGTAAGTAGCGGCCAATCTATTTTTGTTTCCGAGCTCTTCATATAACGTTAAGGCAGCAAAGGAATATTTCAACGCTTCGGTATGATTGTCTTGCTCTTGATAAATAGTTCCGAGACCATAGTTTGAAGTAGCAATTCCAGTTTTATACTCTATTTCTTCGCTTGCTTTGAGTGAAGAAAAATATGATTTTATGGCTTCTGAATAGTTGCCTTGAGTCTTATAAGTATTTCCAATGTTATTTAGAGAATTGGCCATTCCCTGTTTATCCCCGATCTCTTCCCTGATATCTGAAGCTATTTTGTAATTTTTCAATGCTTCGGGATAATTGGCCTTTGAGAAATAGATACTGCCTAGGTTATTGTATGCTTTAGCTTCTCCATTTTTACACTTTATTTTTTCAGCCAGCGACAATGCATTGTCAGCATATTGTTGAGCGTCTGAGTAATTGGCGGTTCGCCACAAACGTTCACTCAAAGCATTCAACGTATTCACTTTGCTGGTATCGTGTTGCGTTTTTTGGAGTTCATTTAAAAGGGAATCGACCTTAGAATCATTTTGGGCAAGACATTGCTGTCTGAACCCTGCGATAAGAAGCAGAATCAGAAGAGAAATTCCGGAATGAAATACTGTGGATCTATGGAATCGCTTAACCATGTTTGGCGATTTAAGAAACGATGAAGAGCAGTATACAGGACGTACGATATCCCTACTTGTTAAAATACCTGGCGCAAAGGAAGTCTGAGCGAGGTTCAGATGAAACAGCATGTTCATGCTATTCAGCGACCTGTCAGATCATTAACAGCATCATTATGCTATTGGTCTCCTCTCAGGAGGGAAATAATTTTGCTTTGAAAATAATCATTTTCTTTCAAACCATTTGACTTATTACATTTTAAAACTCGACACTATGAAAAATGCACTCTTGCTCCTGACGATTCTTACAGTATTGCTATATACTGCAAGCGCCCAGCTCTACAGCGATATTCAATCGATTCTGCCGGCAGATACTACTTCAGATATGCGAAATAACTTCAGTACAAAGGATAACGCAGGAAATACAATTGTTACAGGAGAATTCGTTGGAACCATTCTTTTCAGCGGCTCTTCCATTACACTTGAATACCCTGAAGGATGGGATCCCGATGGCCCAAATGGCATCAACTATAAAGCCTTCATTGCAAAACTTAACAGCAATGGCACCTGGGCCTGGGCAAAAGAAATTGATAATACTGAGTTAAGTATCAGAGGAGTTGCTACTGATGCTTCGGACAATATTTTTATCGTCGGCTCCTTTCATGGAACAGCTAGTCTGGATAATATCACTATTACGTCCACCGGTACATATTATACTGACATTTTTGTTGCCAAAATCAACAGTAATGGCGCTTTCCAATGGGCGAAAACTGCGGGTACGAGTAAAGGTCCTGATTACGGTCGTGACATTACAGTAGATGGAAGCGGAAATGTGATTATCTGTGGTTCATATACGAATAAGCAATCACATTGCGGGTTCTGCGCGCTTGCCTTCTCTTCTGATGTATTTATCGCGAAATACAATTCTTCCGGCGTAAAACTATGGTCAAAGAATATTGGCAATACTAATAATAGATTTTTTCAGGATTCGTATGGAATGTGGGTTACAAATACAGGTAATACTATCTCATCTGATGGGACCGGAAATGTTTACGTTGGCGGAACATTTTTGGGAACTCTGAAATTCGGTAACATCACAATAAAGGTTCATACAACTGATATCTTAGATGCTTTTGCAGCAAAGTTCAACAGCAGTGGTACGCCGCAGTGGGTAAAAACGGGATATACTACTTATGATACTGAATTACAAAGAAGTTCGATTGACGATTCCGGAAATGTGTATTTCAGCGGACGTGGTGACGCAGGAACCTTGGTGTTCAATGGTACTACCTTCAACAATGTCACAAATAGTTTTCTGATCAAACTTAACACTAGCGGGAGTGCACAATGGACAAGTAATGTAATGAACACAAATGTCAGTGGTACTGTTCCACAGTCCATTCTTGTTAATTCGGCAGGAAACATTGATGTTCTCGTGCATGGTTACTCATATCAACCGGTTGGTACTGTAATTGATTATTTGAAGGAGTATTCTTCAAATGGTATTCTTCTGTTTACCGAATCACTAGCAAATGTTGTGCCCGGGGATCTCTGTAAAAATGCAACGGGTGTAACCGTAACGATGAATTTTCAAAGTTCGGTTACACTCCCTACCGCTTCAGGGGATGTTACGATCACGAGTCCTTTCCCGACCAATCCTTCCAGTTCCACTCCTGATATCTATGGCGTTTTTATAGCTACATACACACCATCTGCTGCTTTACTCGCAGCTCCACCGTACGGAGACCAGCCTGGAGTCGATATTTCAATTACAAATGAAATTCTCGCCTATCCCAATCCGACAAGTGGCGTGATCACATTGCGACTTCCTGACTTTCATCTTGAAGAAGGTGTTCTCAGAGTGCTCACTCTCACCGGACAGGAATTGTTTTCACAAAAAGTAATCAGAGATCAACAAGTCGAACTTGATCTTTCGGCACAT
>DASRUF010000185.1:0-3130 GCA_035655575.1 Bacteroidota bacterium
GAAACGAACCAATAGGTGTTCCTTTCAAATTATTTCTCACATTTTCTGATCCTCAGGGTTTTGAAAAACGAGACACGCTTGATCTTTATTTTGGTTTGCCAACAGTTGTATTTTCAGATAGCGCAAGCGCTGGTACTACCAATTGGGACGTTGGAACTGGCTGGGGTATAACCTCCGACGCTCATTCCGTGCCAGATGCGTTTACAGATAGTCCGTCGGGTTTGTATCTCGCAAATGCCAATAACTCCTTAACAACTTTGAGTGATATTGATTTGGCGGGTTTTCATTATGTTCAGTTACGATATTGGACGAAGTGGGCAATTGAGCCAACGAAAGATTTTGCACTGGTGGAGATTTCTACGAATAGCGGCACGTCATGGACAACGTTACGTTCGAAGTTATCACACTCGAGTTCAGGAGCAGGCAGTCAATCGCCGGCTGGTATTTGGGGATATGAAAGCTATACTCCGGGATTAACATGGGTCGAACAACAGGTCGATTTGAGTAGCTATGTTGACAAACAGGTAAAACTTCGTTTCAGAGTGATCGCCGATGGAACAAAACAACGAGATGGTTTTTATGTAGACGACATTCGTCTTCTGGGGTATACGACAATGCTTGTAGCGCCAACACTTGTTTTACCCTTTAACGCGGCGATGAACCAGCCGCTTTCATTGATGTTGAAATGGAATGAGTCGGGCGGTGCTTCATCATATCGCTTACAAGTTTCGACTGACTCAACGTTCACGACATTGATCCTCGACGATTCAACAATCACCGATACGATAAAACACATTAGCTTGTTATCGGATAGCACAACATATTATTGGCGGGTGAGTGCTCGGAATACGAACGGTTCAAGTGATTGGTCATCGCCCGTATGGTTCTTCAGGACAGGTATTGGGATATTTACCATGTCTGTTCTCGATCGTTGGAATATGATCTCAGTTCCGCTCAGTGTAGAGGATCCAAGAAAAGATGTTCTCTTTCAGATGGCACTTTCGGCGGCATTTGCTTATCAACTCGGGATTGGCTATGTCGAACACGATTCACTGAGGAATGGTGCAGGTTACTGGTTGAAATTTTTTGGAGATCAGCAAGTTGGGTTAACTGGATTTGGTCGACTTCATGATACGGTCACAGTTGTGGAGGGGTGGAATCTCATCGGTTCATTATCGAGCACGATCCCTGCTAATACAATCGAACAATTGCCGACAGATATCGTTCAATCGAATTTCTTTACCTATCAAGATGGTTACGTTCTAAAAGATTCCTTAGAGCCGGGAAAAGGATATTGGGTAAAAGTCGGTCAACATGGGAAGCTCGTTCTATCGTCTCAATCGAATACTAACATTGTGACGACTCATAATAAAATGCCGGCTGGTCGTTCCATTCTTGAACAGTTCAATCGATTGATAATTACAGATCATGCTGGCTCTTCGATGGTTCTCTATTTTACTGATCAGATGGTTGACGAGATGAATGACAGAGACTATGAGTTACCTCCAATACCGCCAACGGAAATATTCGATGCAAGGTTTGAAACTCATAGAATTATAAGTCTGTTTGCTTCAACGGATCCACAATTCCAAGAAGTAAAGATACTTCTACAATCGAATCTCTATCCAATCAACGTCAGCTGGGAATTTGTAGGTAAAAACTATGCACGATATGAAATCACTGATGAGCAGAATGGGAAATTCCTTCAAACACAGGTTCTCGAGAGTAATGGAGGAATAACAATAACAAACCCATCGATCACTTCGTTTATACTTCGACGACAGACTGAGATACAGAAGCCCAAAATATTTTCACTCGAACAAAATTATCCCAATCCATTCAATCCGCAGACATCGATGCAATTTAGCTTGCCAACTCCTTCCCTTGTGACGATCAAATTATACGATCTCCTTGGGCAAGAAATCCAAACTATAGTTCAACAACAATATCAAAGTGGGATCCACACGATTAATTTCGATGGCACGGATTTACAGTCTGGTGTGTACCTGTATAAATTGACCGTCAATCCTGAGAATGGAGAAAAATCCATTCAACTTATGAGGAAGATGGTTTATCTCAAATAAAAATGGAGATTGAAACGAGATTTTGAAAACGATATAGTAATTATTCGTACCCGGACTATGTAGTGGCGCTTAATGTAGTGAAAAATTATCAGATGAGATATTGTACATTCGATTATTAGTAGCTAATAAATCCACACATTCATAACCTTCCATGGAGAAAAATACTATGGCTCAATCAGTTCGTGTTATGTTCTTTCTATTCTTTTTGGCAGGGCAATGTTTTTCGCAGGTCCTCGTCAACGGCGATTTCGAATCTGGACGTAATTCCGGATGGGTTGAATATTCCAGCGGAGGATACACTCTCATCGCCACAGGGAGTTCTTTTTCATCTACTGAGATTCAACCACCAGTAAACCCGCGTTCCGGCACGTGGATGGGACGGATTGGCGGATTCAGTTACGAGATAAATTCAGTCAGTCAATCAGTCACCCTTCCTAATACTTCACCGTTATACTTAGGATTCTATGCCCAAACCCGCACCGCAAGCACTTCTGAGTGTGCGGGATTATTCGTTGGGGCAAAAGTATTACTCATTATAAACGCTCAAGTCATTGATTCATCGTATCTCTGCACGTACAACGATTACCATAATTGGACATTCTTCTATGTCAATGTGAGCACACTCGCCGGTCAATCGATGGAGGTCGTGTTCAAAGCGGAAGCAGCGAATTCAGTTTGGTCGTATCTGTATATTGATGACGTCAATATAACGACTACAGTTCCTGTCGATGAAGATCAAGTGAATACTCTCCCTGTGTCGTTCGAGCTTGAACAAAATTATCCGAATCCCTTTAACCCGCAGACATCGATGCAATTTAGTTTGCCCACCCCTTCCCTCGTGACGATCAAACTCTACAATCTCCTCGGTCAGGAAATTCAAACTCTTGTTGAACAGCAACAATATCAGATTGGGACCCACACGATTAGCTTTGATGGTAGGGACTTGCAGTCTGGAGTTTACATGTATCGATTGACCTTTATTCCTGAGAATGGGGAAAAACCCCTTCAGCTCATGAGAAGGATGGTTCTCCTCAAATAATGATCGA
>DASRUF010000186.1:0-6982 GCA_035655575.1 Bacteroidota bacterium
GGATCTTCGACGAAGACGAGCTGTACTGATTCGCCAGGTTGCCATCCGCTACCTGTGACAAGCACCGTATCGCCTGGTGAATAATCAGCTTTATCAGTTGTCACTGTCGCTTGGGCGAAAGCTGTCGCAGTTGTACAGAGAGCGATCAAGCCCAAAACAAAAAATGATAAACAAAAACGTTGTAATGTTGACATTGTAATACTCCTCATAATGAATGTAATTTGATTGTTTTCTTAAGACTGAGAACAGCTATAGATATAAACGCACTCCAACTTAATTAAATAGCAACTCGACCGTCGTGGTTTGCATCACACAATATTCGCTTTACCTGATTTTTTATTAAGAATCTCTAAGGGGGGTCGTCGCCGAGAGACCTGAAGATCAATATATGAGTGTCTTGTCCTATCAGCCTCTATATTTGATGCAATGCTTTAAGTGAGATAGCGTAAAATCAATTAGAACTTTTTAATTCACACTCATTTTACCCTGCTCAGAGTAAACAGGTGTAGATTTAGAGATATTTGACTTTCTTTACCGTTTTCCTAATATTATTGTCAGGTTTTTCATACTTTTTCATTTTACAGATGAAATTATTGAATACAAGATTCCTCCTCAGCCTTCTTGCATTTATCATTGTATTCCAGTCCTTTGCAAATGCAACATCACGGGCAAAATACGCTGGTGAATTCATTGCGATTGGAGTTGGTGGCAGAGCATTGGGTTTAGGTGGTGCCTTCACCGCTCTTGCTAACGATGTCACCTCCGGATATTGGAATCCAGCAGGGCTTTCAAAGATCATGTATCCGCAAATCACCTTAATGCACGATGAGAGGTTCTCGGGCTTGGTGAACTATGATTATGGTGCAGTCGCTCTTCCTATCGGTACAAATGCGAGCATTGCAGTGAGCGCTATTCGTCTCGGAGTTGATAATATTCCTAATACTCAAAATGCAGGCGTGGACGCAAACGGTAACCCCCTTCCCCCCGATCAGTGGTATAATTTTAGTCGCATCGACCCAACTCAGGTTACATACTTCAATGCCGCTGATTGGGCTCTCTATCTTTCCTATTCACGGAAATCGGATGAGAAGTTATCCTATGGCGCTAATCTCAAGTTTATTCGTCGCGATATTGGAGAAGCATCGGCGACAGGAATCGGATTTGATATCGGGGCACAGTATCTTGTCTCTCCAAGTTTAGCATTGGGTGCAATGTTTCAGGATATTACTACAACTTTTGTTGCCTGGACCACAGGTACGAATGAGCTTATCTCTCCCACCCTTAAGGTTGGCTCAGCGTATTTCATAGACGCATGGGGTGGTCGGTTTACTCCCGCTCTCGATGTTGATGTTCGTTTCGAGGGGCGTACTTCATCTGCAAATGCGCACCTTGGCGCAATCAGCTTCGACATCCATAGTGGGTTGGAGTATGATATAAAAAATATCTTAGCACTTCGATTGGGATACAGCGAGGTTGGATCCCTTAATATTGGAACAGGAGTTCATTTGCCAAAATTCGATATCGATTATTCATTTGCGAAATTCGATAACGTCAATCAATTGGGAAACACACATCGAATTTCTCTCACCTTCACGCTGCAGGCAGAACAATTTATGCGGAGCGCAGAATAGCGTAGTGAAGCATAATGCGGCAGTCTTTTTTTTCTCTATTCTCCTTGCCTCGTGTGCGGCTTCACTTCCCTACCCGATTGATTATCCGCTTACGAGAGAAACATTTCAGTCATACGACGGAGTTCTTCGAGGGCAGGTTCCACAAGGGTGGTTTGTTTCTGCGGGAGACTCGCTTGTTCCCGACCTTCTTGTTTGGCTTATCAAAGAGGATTATACCACTACAATCACAATCAGGGAGCTCAAGCTGAATGGTCTTTCAGAGCAATATGTGAGGCAGAAAGGACTCTCGGTACTAGCAAACCTGAGCTACTCATTACTGAGCGACAAATCATTAACCGATAGTCATAAGCTTGATATTACGGAATTCAAAATGGGCGATAAAGAATTTTGCAGCTATGAAATAAAAGACGCTGGTAATCAGAGACGCATCGTCCTCTTTACGATCGGAGGGAAATATTATGAATGTGAGGCTCGGTTCCTTAAAGGTAAACTATCAGAGACAGAACGCTTGCGTCTTTTTACAATCCAGCAGTCTGTTCTCTCATCCATGATTTTTTAGAGACTCAATAACTGAAAAATTACTTTGTACGGAGAATAAATACCCCATTCCATTCTGGTGGAGGGGGTGAATCTATATAGAGATATGCACGTTCGATATAAATCTGTGCAGGGTAATCTTCAGGAACAATCTCTAACGCCATCTGGAACTTTTCAATCGCTTTATTCCATTCTCTTGCTCGATAGAATTTCAGTCCGGTTGTGTAATGTTCCAAGAATTTCATACGCTCATCTGCGATTACACCATCGACTAATCCTATGAGCTCGTAAACGCGGATCGGCTCTGTTTTTCCTGCCACGACAATTAAATCGAGTTCACGAGCGATAACTTGATCGGCAACATATTTGTAGGTGCTTTCA
Organism: Bacteroidota bacterium; assembly: GCA_035655575.1. Lineage (GTDB taxonomy): Bacteria > Bacteroidota > Ignavibacteria > UBA10030 > SZUA-254 > DASRUF01. Next base: position 2,550 of record DASRUF010000186.1, read on the forward strand.
CTAATCATGATGTTAGTTTTATATTGCTTATTTGCGCTTTCCAATCGTGCCCCAAGATTCACTGCATCTCCGATGACGGTATAATCGAATCGACCGACACCACCCATGTTTCCCACGATGACCTCGCCAGTATTTAATCCGAAACGCACATTAAGCTTGGGCTTACCTTCCTTCTGCCACGTTTGACGTAGAATTCCTAATGCATCTTGCATCTCAACGGCAGTCCGGCACGCCCGGAGGGCGTGATCAGGCTGGGGAATAGGTGCACCCCAGAATGCCATGATCGCGTCACCCTCGTACTTATCTAAGGTGCCGTTATTAGCAAAAAGGATCGCAGTCATTGCGCTGAGATATTCATTGAGTATTGCAACGAGCTCTTCTGGTGGTATTTTCTCCGAGATCCGTGTGAAATTTTCTATATCATTGAAGAAAACGGTAAGCTCCTTTCGTTCACCGCCCAATCGAAGTTTCTCGGGATTTGAAACAATCTCGTCCACAACTGATGGATTAACATATTGACTGAACATCCCCTTGATGAGCACTTTTTGTTTCCGCTCTGTGAGAAAATTGTATATCGTACCTGCGATGAAGCTAAGGATTACAGCAAGGAGTGGACTTGTCATGTCCGCTATGTAATTAAACTCGATAAACACTTTTACCGAAAGCCAGAAGAAGATCAACATCGTGGAAAGAACAGTGACAATGGATATCAGTCCGATAATAATACTGTTCTTAGCTTTTATTGTTTTTAATCTCTCAACAAATACGAAGGTGAGAAAGCTGATAATGAATACTATCAAAGCAGTGACCGCCAAGGGTTGAGGAGTCAGGAAGTAATTATCAAGAACGTTTTGGATGACATTACCGTGAATTTCCACCCCGTACATTTGGTTGTCCCCAGCTTGCCTGCCCTCGGCGATGGGGACGTGAAATAAATCTTTATCCTCGGGCATAGTTGAGCCAACGAGGACAATTTTGTCTTTAAATGTTCCATCGTACAAATAACCGATATCCGGGTCGTCGAAGGTATTGATGTCTTCGCCGAGTTCTAACTCTTCAACCGTTTTAAATTCCTGATCATCAAGGATATCACCAAATTTCATCCTGCGAAATGTTCCTGAAGGACCGTAGTAGTTCACGAGAAATGATGTTGGGTCGGATCGTGGAATTTTTCTATCTACAAATTCGAAGTATTTGTCTAGTACTTCGACTGTGTAATCTGAGGGTTGGTTGAAATAAACATTGAGAATTGCAAGAGAAAACATTGGAATGCGTTTATCCTGTGCAGGATCATACGCAAAAGGAATGTATCTTCGAAGTACTCCGTCAACATCGCTTCGAGCATTAACAAGGCCAGCGTTAGTGGTCGAGTCGATATAAACATTTCCATAATTTTCAGTGCGTGAGCGAACAGTGTAGAGATTTTCTTCAATATCGAAACGCCCGCCGAGGACGACGATTCCAGTTTCCTTCAACGCCTTTCGGAAGTCATCATCATTTTTAGGGTCACGGGTGTCGTTTGAGCTGAAGACTATATCGATGCCAACTGCTTTTGCACCGGCACGCTTGAGGTTACGGATGAGTCGAGCATAATATGATCGGGGCCAGGGCCATTTTTCGGGTAAGGACTTAAACGTCTCTTGAGATATCTCAACGATGATGACCTGCGAAGAATCTCGGATAAGCGGATGGAGACCTCTCTCCTGAAACCGTAAGTCGAGGAGCGAGAGTTCTGCCCGTTTCAGAGGCGTGATTTCAAAAAAGACATCCTGAGTGAGGAGAAGAATGAAAACCGAAACCGCAATACTGATCGAAAGCGAGAGAAGAAGTGAACGGAGGCGTTTCGATTCTTTGGATGGCATGTATCAGCTAAACATCTGCGCGAAGGATAATGCTCCAGATTGTATCGTTGTAAGAATCGGGTAAAGGTGATTGTTTCTGATTGAGGTACAAACTAAGTCGTGCCTGAGCGCTGAAGTTCTTATAGAAAAAATACTGTGTGCTTGCATCGATCAACATGCGTTGCACATCGCCAAAGGTTGGGCTTACCGATCCGCTCCAACGCAGCTTATCTTCCATCATGCGATACTGGGCGTTTGCATAGAGTGTTGTGTAACTCGTCTTGACCTCAAGTGGAGTCGAAAATTTGCTTGAGTTAAGTGTAAGGTTGACGATTGTTTGTAGAGGTATGGCGTAAGATGTCACAGCGCTTAGACCAAAGGTTGTTTGCCGTGTGTCGAGATTTTTTGCAGTTTGGTCTTCTCTTGCGGATGTGCTAAAATTGAGCGTTACTTGGTGACGTGCACCCAATCGTATCTCTTTTCCAAGCTGCACAAGAAAACGATTTGTCACATCGTCGATCGCATATAAAGGTTTTGTGGACGTGAGGCCGTTAGTGTTCGATGCGAGGAGATATCCAACCGTCACATTTGGGAAATTGATGCTTGGGTAATATGACACACTCACATTCGTCGTGGTAGTTGTTGTTGTTGCTGCTTTGGTCTTTGCTGTATTATCCTCTAATCGTTCAAAGCCACCTGTGATATGAACTTGGTTGTCTATTATCCTTAACCGGTCAGCAATATTATAGCCAACAATGTCCGTTCGTATAAATGTTTGCCCGAATGATTCAAAATTGTTCCCATTTCGAAGATAGAGGAATTTGAACGAATTGTTGAAATAGTTTAACGATAACCCGCCTTGATAAGCCAAGGTTGGTAGATTTTCTAATGAGAGTGGCACAATGTTCTCATTGACAGTAATATATTTTGAGACGATATCACGGATGTTTCGTATACGATCTCGATCATCTTCATCAAAATTAGGAGCTCGGAAAATACTATCTATGTCAGTATCGGTAAATGTACCACCCGAGATGTCCTTGTTCGATACACTGAATGCGCCTTGACCGCTGATTTCGAAGTTTTTGTTGTCGAACGAAAGCAGGAGATCGGAGCCGACAACTAAATTTTCCTCTGGTTTTATACCATATTTAATAGAGCCCACATCATCCTTCGCCTTAAAGTAAGAAAAGCCCCAGTGGGTTCTCTCACGGCTACCAAAGCTCGTCCGAAGAGCAACGACATCGCGTTGATAGGTGCCATATCGGTACTCTGCCCAAAGTGTATTGTCGAAAGGAGCAAATAATCCTGTTTGATCTGGTCTGGCCGCATCGTTTTGCACAGAATTTAAGCTATCCAGTGGAAAGGTTCTGATTGCCCTTCCATCAATCTTGCGTACAATACTGCCAAGCGCTAAATCTACATTGATAAAACCAAGGGTAAGATTGGAATTCAATCCCCGAAGTCTTCGCCCGCTCATAATTAATTCAGGAAATGTTGGATAGCTGTCTCCATAACCGATTTTTAGCCATCGTGATTCTGCCCCGATGAAAAATCGATTCTGGGGTTGACGATTGTCTTTCTCTTCATTAGTTACATAGAGTCGACCAATGAGGCTGAAATTTCCGTAGCTGCCTGTCGACGCGATTGCAGAACGATTGAAGGGAGTTGATTCTTTTGCAATCGTTTCATGGCGAGTTTCCATTTGAATTGACGTCGTGTAAACCCATGCTGAGGGTGTTTCAGATTCTGGAGCTTCCCCCTCTCCAATGGTAGTGAATTTCCAGCTATAACTTGAGAATGATTTGCCAGCGTTATCAAAGAGTTCTACCCGTATGGTATTACTTCCGCTTTTGAAGGCGGAGATAATATTTGGAGGACTTATTACAAAGAGATCATCCGATATCACGGCATTTCCGGAAACATCGCTGCCATTGAGATAAACTTTTGTTGCGGGTTTATCGATCGAGGATTCTGTTGTTTGAATCGAAAAAGAGATGACTGCATCTTCAATCTTTAAGCGTTCGTTATCCTCGGGACTTAGGACAACGATGTATTGATTCTCTTGTTGCGTTTCTGGGAGAGTAAAGGTCAATGGGTGCTCTATAGGATTTTCAAGTGGGTATGTTTCCTCGCTACCGGATTGTTTATCGAAAAGGATGAAGTAATATTCAAGGAAAGTCGAAGCTAACTCAGTAGCTGGAATACTACCAGATGCGGCATTGCTCGTTATCGGTAATTCCATCCTCTTGTATTCCCGTTGCCCAAACTGGCGATAGGCAATTTCTATCTTCTCAAGCTCAACTGTTTTTGCTAAATCAACCTGAATGCTTAGGGGTTCTCCGCCCTTAACTTCTCCGAATGTAATTTTTGAGATTTTATCGCTGACCTGAGCATTTGCGAGAGAAATAAAGAATGTGACCGCAATTGCAATGATCCAATTGCGCTGAACGATGCAGGAAGAGATCATAGGATACGCTGTTCTAGAAAGTTTCGATTATTGTTTGTATTTGATCTTCAACTCTTTTTTATTGCCTTTTGAATCTCGAAGCTCAAGGTTAAGCTCATTTTCAGATCCTCCTGTTGCGGCGT
>DASRUF010000187.1:0-5158 GCA_035655575.1 Bacteroidota bacterium
ATTACCGGGTGGTACATTCTCGAGCTTGTATTCTCCATTCTTATCGGTTATTGTATAGTAGGAGTGGGAAGCAACCATGATATATGCACTCATCCATGGATGACCCGCATCGCATGTCGCCTCAATAATTCCGGGTTTTTCAAGAAGTGAGCGTTTAATCGCTGTCCGTTGACCTTTGATCGGTTGGGCAATATTGAATAGGCTTTTCGGCGCATCTTGAGTCTCATACGCATGGACATTGTGAAGAATTGGATCGCTGTTGACGATATCTAATTGGGCGCCATGGGGTACAATCATAATGTGTGGAACATATTCACATTTCTTTTGATCAAGAGTGACTTTGAAGTTTTCATTGATTTTCTCCAATGCTGTGAAATCCTGAAGATAAACAATCGCGTTTTGAATACCATTGTTTTTGCCAACAATAAGTCGAGGTGATGGTTTACTTTTTCCACAGTATTTTGAGTCTTTGGTGATCTCCATTGGTTCATACGCCGTGGGATTGTCTTTTAGTCGGACTGATCCAGTAATAGTTCCAGCATCTAAGACTTTAGTTCGTTGGACAGTCGACTGAGCGAAAATAGAGTGAACCATCAGATGGGATAGAATAAACCCAAGCAAGAGAATGTGCAGCATAAAGAATTTCATCGAGAATGTAATTTACGACGAGGTGGCTATTCGTTGAGAGTGATGGCTACCTCGGTACTATTGCAGGCGGGTGTTGATCCAACACAGGGAGAGTTACTTTTTGGGTGATACCAGTGTGGGAATTTTTTCACCTGTTGGTGCAATCGGATCAGGCACGGCATTTTCGATAGGCGGAAGTGATTGAAGATAAGCAAAAATCGCTTTTAGATCATCATCTGTCATATGAGCAAATTCGGTCCATGGCATCGGCGGCAAAATATCCCGTCCTTCCCCCATATTTTTCCCTGTTCGCATCGCCTTGATGAAAATATCTTCCGTCCAACTTCCCAGCCCTGTTGCAACATCTGGGGTCAGGTTTCGAGAAAAACTTACACCCCAAGGACCAGCCCATGCTGTAAAGTCATTCGAAGCGAGTGCACCCCATTGATCAGGGGCTAATACACCTTTGGGAATCTCAGGAAGTTTGCTGCTGGCGGGAAAACCTGATAAAAGTTTGGTGGCATCTGGGATTGGACCTTTTTCAGTAAAGTTTTTTGGTGAGTGGCAATCATTGCAACCCCCCACTTGAACGAGGTATGCGCCTCGGTCGATCTGGGTCTTTTTAACTTTACTGATTTTTTGTTGAGCCGTGGTGTGGGTTGTCTTGAGAAGAATATAACCGGTGAATCCGATTAATATCGCAAAGAACATGAAAAGTTTCTGTCTCATAGAATTCTCCTTTATATGGGATTGAAATTTGGTAAATGAACTGTTGGGTGTGTTGAATATAAAATATTTTTATTCAAAGTCAATTTGATCAAGTTAGGTTATCCCTTATAAATCATCAATTCCTTTTCGAGCCAAATAATCCGCTCTTTCATTGAAATGCACTCCCTTGTGGCCTTCAACTTTATGGAAAGTTATTTTGTATTTTAACATTAATTCAATCAAGCGTTGCCAGAGGTCTTTATTCTCGATTGGCTGCTTTTTTGAATTTTTCCATCCATTTCTTTGCCACTGCTTATACCATCCTTGTTGAATACAGTTTACGAGATATGCACTATCGGAGTGTACTTCGATAGGGAGAGAAGCGATTTTGATTTGTTCTAAAGCTTTGATGCATGATGTAAGCTCCATTCGCTGGTTTGTCGTATTCTGTTCGCCTCCGGATAACTCCTTTGTTTTATCTTGGTAGATTAACACTGCACCCCACCCACCCTTGTTCCGTGAGAACTGATTTCCCGAACATGCGCCATCACAGTAGATGATTATTTTTTGAGTCTTGCTTGTCTTCATGAAATTTTTATTGTGAGGGGAAAAGGAAGATTGCCCCGGTAATGATAACGATAATTCCAATAATATCTAAAAAGATTCCATATTTCATCATGTGTGTAATAGGGACCAATCCCGAACTATACACAATGGCGTTTGGTGGTGTTGAAATCGGCAACATAAAACCCAACGACGCTGTCATGGTGGTTGCGATAGCGGCTTGTATTCCCGTGGATCCAGTAACCATGATAACGATAGGAACAACCATATTGGCTGATGCAACATTCGATGTGAATTCAGATGTCAAAGTCGCTAATGCAGAAAAAATTGCTATTGTTCCATAGCCCGTGCTTGGAATGAGTGATGATATCCCAGTACCAACTGCTTCAGCAAGTTTTGTATCGAACACCATTTGTCCTAACGAAATACCACCACCATACATAGCCAAAATACCCCAGTCGATTTCAAGTGCTGATTTTAGAGGAAGTGTGAATTCTTGTCTTTTCCAGTTGATTGGAAGAATAAACAATATGCAAGTACCAATAATCGCTGCGACACTTTCCGGAATAAGTTTTGAAAACGTTGACGTGAGAGGGTGGTCCGTTCCGAGTCCAAGTGCGAGAAATCCCGGTGTGATCCACAGGATCACTGTAATACAAAATGCAATCAGTGTATTGCGTCCACCACTCGTAAGTTCACCGAGCCGATCCCGTTGAGCGACTAAGTAAGTGTAGATTCCTGAAAATTGTTTGACGCCGGCCGGACATAACAATTTGAGATAGAGGAAGAGAAGAAGAAAAAGAACAATTACTATAGGGACGCTGAATTCCATCCATTCGAAAAAAGGAATTTGTCGACCGAATTGGCGATTGATAAAACCTAACCCGATCAAATTTGTGGGCGTACCAATTGGTGTTGCAAGACCGCCAATGCTTGCCGCAAAAGCACAGATTAACATCATCGCACTTGCGTAACTTGGATTGAGGCGGTTCTCGCCTGTGCTCTGTAGTGTTCTGATGATTGCGACGCCTATCGGAAACATCATTGCTGTTGTCGCGGTATTGGAAATCCACATGGATATGAAACAACAAATACCGCCGTAGGTGAAAAGGATACGACTTGGACTATTGCCAACCCAGCGATGGGTGAGTACATGATAGGCGAAACGGCGATCGAGACCATGCAAACTAAGAGCTCGTGCTAATACGAGAGCACCGATGAAGAGGAACATGATCGGGTCTGCGAATGGCGAAAAGGCTTTCGATGCGGGTGCAACTCCAATCAGGATTGTCAAGGCTGGTCCCAATAAGCCTGTTACTGCGAGTGGCAGCGCCTCGGTTATCCAAAGACACATGATGCATCCCATGACAGCGGCAAGTTTATGGGCTTCTGTGTTGAGTCCAGGGAATGGGCTGATGAGAATGGCGAAAAAAATTGTTGGTGCAAGTATTAATCCAATGCGTTTTCGATGGTAATCGAAGCGTGTTTCCCCGGTTGAGGTCATTTCTTTGGGAGGAGCTGTGGTTTGCGGAGGGTCCATTACGATGAAATTATTTTATGAAGCTTTTCTACTGAACTACGGGGTGTTGGTTTTTTCGATTATCTGACCAGACGTAAATAATTGGTCTTTTCAATTTGAAGCTGCACGGAGTGTAAACCGAGGAATCTTAACCCTAAACTGCTCACCATTCTCCCTTTTCATAAGATATGTTCCTTCCATGTATCCTTCGAATGTCTCGAGGACACAAAAGCTGTTGTATTCGTGTGCATTGCCTGGTTTGATGATGGGCTGCTTTCCGATGACGCCCTCACCCTCAATCTCTTTAACTTCACCATTTGAGTCAGAGATAAACCAATGACGGCGAAGGAGCTGAACATTTTCTTTGCCGTTGTTTTGTATTCGAATAAAGTATGCGAAGACAAATTTTTTTGCTATGATATCTGATTGACCATCGAGATAAATCGGTCGTGCGGTTATGGTGATGCCTTCGGTTGTTTCGGTATATGCTTGCATATGTATCAAAGTAACAAGTCGAAAGTCAAAATGCAAGAGTGAACCTGGCTGGGAGGTAGTTCCACTACCGACCAGGAAGATTTCTACTGCCGACCCAATCCTCTGGTCGGATGTAGAACACCCTCCAGTTCGGGCATAACCTTCGAGACTGGGAAGCAGTTCAACTGCTGACCGAAGAGCGGGTCGGATGTAGAACATCCTCCCAGAGGGAGCCGTGGGTGGAGTTTTATGACAGACTCTCATTTCGTGACACAACTAATGAAACAAACAATCTTTTTTTATATCATGGTTCGGACCATGGCACCTCCGTGGTTAAATAAAAGAGCCGACTCAATGATGAATCAAAGAATCGGCTCCTCAACGAGTTGTCTACGACATCGTAGATGAGTTGTCAACTGAAAAAAGATGATAAGATGACTATCTCTTTCCTGTCAGAATCTAATTTCTGTAACGCCAACCTTCAATGGCTCTGAGAATTTTTGCTTGATCTTGGGTACGAGTTCTTTTAGGGTGAGATAAGTATTATCTGTGGCGTTTAAAACAAAGATCGGGACTGGGAATTTAGTCCCGCCTTGCGGGATTGTTGGTGTTGAAGGTTAGAAGAACATCAAATCTTTCTGCAATCATCAGTTGGATTAACTCACCATTTGTTTTTCCCGTCCAACCTCTATCTCGAACAGTGAAAATTTCAAAGCCCTGAAAATGCAGCTTGAGCTTTTTGGGTAAATTCTCATCAAGCAGTATTCTCATAAAGTGATTTCAGATTTTTCGAGGTGGTCAGTTTTTCAGCAATTTCCAGCACGGAGAGAACTTGCTCGCGTGAGACGGTAGGAAAATCGTCTAAAAACTCGTCAATCGAGATTCCCCTTTCAAGATGTGCAAAAAGGCTTTCAACCGGAACCCTTGTCCCCTTAAAGACTGGTGTTCCTCCTAAGATTTCCGGATTTATAATGATGACGTCAAAGTTCATTGTGTCTTGTCATATTTGTCTAAATGTAAATAATTCCCTTTCCTCAAGCAAATAGTTTCTTCTGACGTTCTTCTGGGCCGTGGTGGTTAAATAAAAGAGCCGACTCAATGATGGATCAAAGAGCATGCTTAGAAAAAGCTGCGGTGATAGCGAATGTTCTTTACCTCAATGCCAATTTGCTCTATCTCTATTTTGTTAGATTTAGGAATATTGTTACATTAAACAGAGCTTACGCAAACAACTAAATTCAAGGATAAACCCAATGTCTGTCATCA
>DASRUF010000188.1:0-13048 GCA_035655575.1 Bacteroidota bacterium
AGACGATCGTGAAGCTCACCTGCTATCTCATTCTCTCCAATAGGAACGCGTGCCTGCAAGATAATGTTGCCCGTGTCCACTTGTTCTGAAAGAAAAAAAGTTGTTACCCCAGTCTCTGTTTCACCATTAATCATTGCCCAGTTGATTGGCGCGGCGCCGCGGTATTGAGGAAGAAGCGATGCGTGCAGATTCACCGCACCATACTTCGCAAGCGTAAAAATAGCAGGAGGAAGAATACGGAACGCAACAACGATGAAGATATCAGCGTGGAGGGCATTGAGACTTTCAACAAACGGCGTCTCGTGAAGGTGTGTTGGTTGAAGAATTTGTAAATGATGTTCAATTGCAAATTTTTTTATTGGAGAAGTATGTAATCGTTGCCCGCGTCCTGCGGGCTTATCTGCAACGGTGACAACACCAACGATCAAGTGTTGATTCTCCAGGAGGATCTTTAGGCTTGGGATACCAAATTCTGCGGTGCCCATGAAAACAATTCGCATCGGCTTCTACAAAACAATGTATCGAGTATTGATCTTAAACCGTGATACTTGAAGTAACGACGGGATACGTGACTTCAAATTCGGCACGCTGAATCAACTTTAAAGCGCCCTTGTGTAACCTTTTTCTTGTATTTGGGAGATGATCAATAAATAAGACGCCGTTGAGATGGTCGATCTCGTGGAGTATCACTCGCGCCACAAGACCATTCGCGTTCATTTCGTTATCACGGAAATTGGCATCCTTGTATTGTATCGTGATCGACTCAGATCGTTCAACTTCATCACGAACATCCTGAATGCTCAGACAACCTTCCTCTGCCCTCCATCCCCCTTCTTGTTCAATTATCACAGGATTGATTAACGCGAGCGGCTCAAATTTTTCCATCCCTTCCACACCCGATAAATCGAGAACGATGACACGCCGTAGAACACCGACTTGATTTGCTGCGAGACCAATGCCCCCGGCATTCCGCATCGTATCGAACATATCAATAATCAACTTGATGATCTCATCATTGACCTTTTTTACGGGTAGGGCTTTCGTCCGTAAGACATTCGTTCCAAATGTATAGATGGGAAGAACAGACATGAATCGATTTTTGAATCCCTAATTAACCAAGATACGCACGCAATTGTTTGCTTCGCGAAGTATGGCGCAGACGACGAATGGCTTTTTCTTTGATTTGACGAACTCGCTCACGGGTCAACTGAAACTTTTCACCTATCTCCTCCAATGTCAATGAATGCTCACGTCCAAGGCCGAAGTATAGCCGAATGACCTCAGCTTCTCGCTCTGTCAATGTCCCAAGTGCTCGTTCGACTTCTTTGCTTAGTGATTCTTTTATCAGCTTATGATCTGGCTGCGGTGTTCGCTCATCTTGAATAACATCAAGCAATCGATTATCTTCCCCTTGTGCGAACGGCGCATCCATGGATAAGTGTCTGCCAGAAATCTTGAGTGTATCGGCAACTTCAAAAAGTGACATATCGAGCTCCTCAGCCAATTCACTGGCACTAGGCTCTCGCTCGAACTCCTGTTCGAGGGTACTAAATGCTTTGCCGATTTTATTCAATGCACCCACGCGATTAAGTGGCAATCGGACGATACGAGACTGTTCAGCCAAGGCTTGTAATATCGACTGCCTAATCCACCATACCGCATACGAGATAAATTTAAATCCTCTGGTTTCATCAAACCGTTTTGCGGCTTTTATCAATCCTAAGTTCCCCTCATTAATGAGGTCACCCAGCGACAATCCTTGATTTTGATACTGCTTTGCAACGCTCACCACGAATCGAAGATTTGCTTTTGTCAATTTCTCTAATGCTTTTTGATCTCCCTTTTTGATTCGTCGTGCAAGATCAATCTCTTCTTCAGGGTCTAATAGGTCAACCCGACCGATTTCCTGTAGATATTTATCTAGCGATTGACTTTCTCGATTGGTGTATTGTTTATTGATTTTTACCATGTATTAATTGAAAAAATATCATTGTGAATAAAAACAGCTTTCTCATCAACGCACTTAAGCGGAAGAATCCCCATGGTGATCGATTCGATCAACAATGCCTACAATACTTGCATCGACTGGCGCTATATCGACAGGGAGTGGAATAGTAGCTTCACGGGCAGTTATGTAGAAAACTATTTCTCCGGGACCCGCTCCAACCGTATCTACTGCGACAATTGGATCGCCAACAATCTCTCTCGCCGCATTCAAGGGTTGAACAATCTGAAGTTTGAAACTCGTTAAATTTTCATCCTTCCGCGTTGCCCAGACAGTACCTATCACTCTTGCAAAAAACATTGTTGCAGATGAAAAGATCGACTTAATCGGGAATATCGAGCTTGTCGACAACAGCCATAATCACTGCATCAACGGGCTTATTCTTTGTTTGAGTAGTCTGACGTGCTGAGCTTCCGCTGCATACAAGTACAATATCACCTATGCCAGCTTGAACGGTATCCACTGCGACTACAAATGTATCTTTCACGCTATAATCGAGACCAGCATGTTTAACGATTTGAAATTTCATTCCCACTAATTCTTCGTCTTTTCGGGTTGCCCATACTGTACCAACGACTTTTCCTAAAAACATTCGAAGCCTTTAATGTTGTTTACGATAAGTTTTATCAGAAGTTTATTATTTAATTTTATTGAAGACCATCGAAGGCAATAGCACCGCTAACCCTTCGATGCCATAAAACTCTTCTGGTCGTCCTGTTAAGATCGATAGCTTACTTTCCAAACAAAGACCTGCAATGAAAATATTTAATCTTGGGAGTTTCAAATCTCTGGCAAATAATGCACCATAGGTTTTAGCACTTCTCGCATTTAATCCAAGAATTTTGAAGACGGATAAGGCATGCTCTATAGCTTTAACCTGGCGTTTGTTGACCGCCAGTGAGAATAATTCGATAGCGTTAAAAACAGTGGTGTAACAGAAAAATTTCCTCATTGCCATTCTTAGCACCGATGGACTCTCCTTATCGTGCAGGAGGAAATCAATAATAACATCAGTGTGAATAACAATTTTTGGTATGCTCACTTCTTTCTTTTCATAAAAAGGCTAGACCTATCAATAAATTTTTTATCCATCCCCAGTATACCCTCCGATTCTAAAAAACAAATGACGTCTTCTCGTCTCTCCATTTGCAAACCCGCGATGAATTCAAGCTCGTCTTCTGTAACAGACCGCTCTCGTAATTTGTTAGGAATCACACCTTCGGTAAGGCGAACAGTGATGGACTTTCCTTTTTTCAATTTTTTCGCAATTGCCCTTGGAATTGCAATCATCCCCTCGGAATTCACTTGGGCTTCAAACTGAACTGAGGGATAACGATAGTCCAAAAGTTCTCCGGTACTTTACCTTGAAAAAATCATGCTCATACAATGAATACTGCACGGTAGCTATTGCAAGATTCAGGCATATATTTCTTTTTCGTTACACTTACAAACTTGAATCCGGCGATTATTGAACCTTATGCTGCCGTGTTTTGATGGTCCTGAACTGACCAACAGGAGCGATTGTTTCACTATACCACACTTCGGACATTTCTTTCCTGTTTGTAATGCAGCTTTTGCTGCTTTATCTGCAAATGTTTGTTGTTTTGCCATAGGTATTTATTCTTTCTTTATAAAGATTCTTCTTAAAAAACTCTGACATTATTGCCGCCAGACTCCATTGCTCTATTCATAACTGTCGAGGTGTTACTTATAAGCTGTTCCTTCGTCATCCCCTCGAGAGCTCCGCAAACACCAATACTGACCGTAATCGAAAAACTTTTTCCTTCAAAATTGATAACGTGACCGGCAACATTTTTTCGAATTTTTTCCGCCCAGATATATGCCTCATTGGCCGCTGTGTTAACAAGAAGAATTCCAAACTGCCGGTAATCATATCTCCCCACAATGTCGTAAGTGCGGACACTCGCACGGATCGCCTTCGCTAATGTTATCATGACCTGCCCGAATCCTTCATGCCCGTAACGATCCACGATTTCATTCGATTTATCAACAAGAATAAACACCATTGAAAGCTCAGAACCACCATCGTCAGCTCGTTCTAACTCTCCCGTCATATTTTGGATAAAGAATTTTCTTGAAAAGACACCGGTTAAATTATCAACAATCACATATTCGTTAATGATTTCATTCAAAAAGAGAAACTCTAACGCCGAAGCAGCATTCTCAGTTAAGCGATAGAGTATCTGAATATCCTGACGAGAAAAATTATATACATCCCGGCTTTCAACGTTTAATGCACCGTAACATTTATTGAGAGAACTGATTGGAATGGAAAGGAATGTTCCCTTGGCAATCATTTTTTCACCAGCAAAGTACCGATGTGATGAATTTGTTGAAAGATCATCAACCAAGCAATGGACATTATTTTTAATAGTTTGCCCCACAAGGGAAATAGGAAAATCTATTACTTGGTTTAGTGACAAATACTCTTCGTGCGAACGATTTGTTACCTTTTTCACGAGCCACGCATGCTGCGTATCATCATATAATACAATCGAAAGAAAATCCCAATTGATAATTCTTGAAGCTTCTTCAGCCAATGACTGAATAATAGTTTGTAACGAAAAATTGTTGCGTGCTTTTTCCTGCAACCGCCTTATTGATTTTAATACTTCCGAGTCTAAAAGAAGATCGTATTTCTCTGTATAATTCTTAATAAGAGCTGAAATTAATTTTGTAAACTTACCAAGCAGGGAGAATGTTTCTAATCCAAAATCATCCTGAACTTTACTGTCCACAACAACGACAGCCACAGGCTTATCGAAGTCGTGTCCTTCCAGAATCTTGGAACAAAACACCGGTACCGCAAGAAACGATTTTATTGATTCGGGATTGTTGTAATATCGAAGTAATTCTCCCTCCGAAAGAGGATTAACATCCGTCAATGATTCCGGCTTTCCGCTCTCTGCCACTTTACTAACGAGATCGTGGCCCATGGGAAAGCGTCTGGATGTGATAAAATTAGGGCTATCAGAAATTCTTGCTTCCAGAACCATCTGCGCTTTCTCGCGATTTGCCCAGAAGAAAGCAACCGTATGTGCGAACAACACCTCCTTTATAACAACGAGTATTTTATTAAGAAGAAAATCAAATTCGGTGTGCGGCTCACTTTCACGCTTATATATATCTGATTCAACGTCAAAGAAATCAGAAATCTTGAAATCATAGGAATTGGCATGGGTGTCGATTTTAACCGCACCCTCATCTGGAAGCAAAGAAACCGCAGGAGTGTAAGATGAGCCAATTGTTTGTACAGCATCCATCTCTACCGGTATTTGGCTTTGGATAATCTCCTTAACAAAATATCGACCACCAGGATCAGATTGGAAATCATCGAAGACAAGTTTTTTCATTTCACTGTTTAATTGTTGTGATTGGAACTGTGAAATTGTATTACCGACCGTGGTTTGAGAGTCACTTTGTTTAAGCCGTAACAATAAAAACACTAAAAGTGCAGAACAAAGAACGAATACTAAACATAAAAGGCGTACTAAAAATATATCGACTAATACACCGATGATTAGCGCGCCGATTCCAATCGCTAAAATTATACCATCAATTGAATCGATTTTTTTAATCAAATTCATGTATCTCCCATTGATGGCAGTTAAAATCATACTAATGAGATTTCCTTTAGACGTTTCTTACAAAATCTTTTTAATCTAATGAATAATGTCATAAAAGTCAATCTATTAATGGTATAATGATTTTCTGACACGGTCTGTGTCGATGTGTCAGGATGATATTCGGTTTACTGCCTCGCTTGAATATTTAGCGGTTCAAAATTATTTACAACAGAAAAATATTGCAATTTTTTCAAACATATGCTACATTGTGGCAGGTATTGTCTTTTAATATGGCGAATAACATACTAAATATCTTACTTATTGATGACGATGCTGAATATTACGCATTGGTAAAACACCACTTGAGTTCTTGGTCTAATAAAAAATTTGAACTGACGTGGGTCCAGACAAGTGAAAAAGCATTCGACCACTTAAGAAATTCTCAAAATGTCGACATTATTTTGATGGATTATTATCTGCCGAACACCAGTGGCTTAGAGATTACTAAAAAGATTATTGATGATAAATTCACCATACCAATCATTTTCCTCACCACTAATAAGGATTTACACATTGCAATTGAAGCCATAAAATTTGGTATCGAAGATTACCTGATTAAAGATGAGATGACCGAGACACTATTGCCTCGGACAATTGTCAATGTTTTTGAAAGAGCACAATTAAGAAAAAATGTCAATGAGGCAGAGAAGGAAAAACTTTTATCTCAAAAAAAATCTGAAGCAATACAAGAACTCATTGTGACTATGTGTCACGAATTTAATAATCCATTGGCAGCAGTAAAGATTAGCACGGATATTTTATCGAGACAAAGTATTCCTCAAGAAGATAAAGAATTGCTTCAAAAACTTAACGCAGATATTTCGATCCTTGAAAAACAAATTATTAGATTAAGAGATTTAAAAAGCGAAAAAGAAAATTGACTTTGGAATATCACTCGACTTTGCAATAGATTCCAAATACCTTGATTTTATAGGAAAATATTCATATATTGCATTATCATGGTAACCATCCTGCGACATATCCCGCCCGAAAATGTGATTATTATTACGGTAATAAGGAGTAGACGGTATATTGACGAATCGAGATATCGATTTATTATATAAAAAAAATGTCCCGCCCGAAAACGGGACATTTTTTTTCTTATAAATTAGCAATAAGATGGTTGTTGCTGACGTTCTTGAATTCCTCGAACTGTGGGCTCCAAGAGAAATTGCATGGGATCGTGATAACATAGGGCTTCAAGTAGGGTCCCTCAAGAAAAAAGTTCAAAATATCCTCGTAACACTCGATGTTTCAGAGGAAGTTGTAAATGAAGCTAAAAGAAAAAATGTTGATCTGATAATCAGCCATCATCCCCTCATCTTTCATCATTTAAGATGTATTAATGGAGATGAAGGAATCGGGAGACTGATCGAAGTACTAATCAAAAACAATATTGCTCTTTGCACAACTCACACGAATTTAGACTCTGCACACTCGGGTGTAAGTTTTGAGCTTGCTAATCGTTTGGATTTGCAAAACATCGACTTTTTATCAAAAAATTTCCGCGTCCAAAAAAAAATTGTTGTCTTTGTTCCTCTCGAATATTCTAATAAAGTGATGGAAGCGATGGCATCAGCTGGAGCAGGAAAAATTGGTGATTATGAACTCTGCTCGTTCAGCACTGAGGGCTCAGGGACATTTATAGCATCAAAGAATTCAAGCCCGTTCATTGGAAAGGTCGGTCGTCTTGAAAGAGTTTCAGAAGTGCGTTTGGAGATGATATTACCATCATGGAAATTGAATAACGTGATCCAAGCGATGCGAATGGCCCACCCATATGAGGAAATTGCATTCGATGTCTACAATCTGGATAATGTAAGTAATGAATATGGTATGGGAGCTCTTGGTGATTTAAACCGTGGTATGGTTTTAAAAAAGTTTCTAATGAAAATAAAGCGTGATCTAAAAACCCCCCTACTCCGTTTTTCAGGCAATCTTAAAAAAATTATTCGACGAGTTGCTGTTTGTGGTGGTAGTGGTTCTGATCTGCTCTCTACAGCAATTCAGCGCGGTGCTGACGCATTCATTACTGCTGATATTAAATATCATACTTTTTTACAATGCGACCACCGAATCGCACTCGTTGATGCCGGACATTATGAAACCGAACAACCGATTGTCAAAAAGATTGTACACTATTTAAGAAAAAGAAAAGCCGTCCGAGTATTTTCATCAAGATCAATGGCTAACCCAGTTCAATATTATTAATTATGGACGATAAGAAAGTGCAAAATAAATTACAGTATTTATTTACATTGCAGACGATCGATACACGATTAAAAGAAATTGAAGAACTAAAAGGAGATCTTCCTGTTCTCGTCAATGATTTAGAGAAAAAATTCAATGAGCAACAACAAAAAATAAAAGAACTCAATCTAACGCTCAAACAATCTAAAATTAACCGAGATAATGCTGATGTCGAACTAATTGATTTGGCAGAAAAAATCGAAAAATATAAGAGTCAACAATTGCATGTCAAATCAAATAAACAATACGATGCACTCACTAAAGAAATTGAGATGGCTGAAGAAAAATCGACAAAATTGGAAAAAGAGATGGAGTTGTTCGAGGGGAAGATAAAAATCACAAAAACTGATATAGAAAATTTAACTGCTCAGCTTGAAGAAATGAGCACGGAGTTAGAAGATAGAAAAGGAGAGCTACAGGAGGTCAACAGGGAACACGAAAAAGAAGAATTAAAACTGCATCACGAGCGGGAAAAATTATCTGTTCGGCTCGATAAGGCTGGGCTCGAGCGATACGAGCGAATTCGGAAGGCAAAAGGAGGCCAAGCTGTCGTACCAATAAAACGTGATTCATGTGGTGGTTGTTATAATCGTATTCCTCCCCAAAAGATTTTAGAAATTCGACAAAATTCCAATTTATATTCTTGCGAACATTGTGGCCGCATCCTTGTTTCTGATCATATCACTGAAACAAGCTCGGTTATTTAATAGTTGTATTCATGTTATTCATGGAAATCGAAAAAGTTTTCATTAAGATCCCGGCGGATGTGGGAATGAGATCGCAAGACTGCGCGTCGTGCAATCGCCCTGATGATTTTTAAAAAATCATTGGGGAGGAAAGTCCGAACTCCTCAGGACAGAGTACCCCGTGAATAGCGGGGGTATCGTTGGCGAAAGTCACTGATAACGGATAGTGTCACAGAAAAAATACCGTCCCGTCACATTCTCATGAATTGACGAGATAAGGGTGAAAAGGCGTCCCGAGATGAAATTACCATCGAGGGATCTCGCGGGGTTCTAAAAACACTGCGGGAAGGTAAGAGCTCACCATCTCAGCAGTAATGCTGAGCACTGATAAACCCTACTCGGAGCAAGACGAAATAGGTCCTGGTTTCTTGAATTGTAGCCCTAGATACCGATTTGAGAATCTGAGAGGTCCGATCATATGCATCATCTTAAATAGGGTGACTTTTCGATAAGTCGGTCTGCATAACAGGACGGGTAAGTCGCTTGAGACTATTCGCAAGAATGGTACTAGAGAAATGATTGCAGTCTCCTCGTCTAAACGAGGGGAACACAGAATTCGGCTTACAGACGCGCAGCCTTCTTTTTCTCTCTCTCTGCAAAAAGTTTTATAATTTCCAGAACAATATATTTCTAGATAGCGAATTCAAACATGAAACGAGATTTTCGATGGTCAATTACTCCGCCACCTGATACACACCTCACAAATAAACTCGCAAAAGAAATTAACGTTTCTGAGACTATAACAAAAGTTCTTTTCAATCGTGGAGTTACGACGTACAGTGAAGCAAAAGATTTTTTCCGACCCCAGCTGAGCAACCTTCACGACCCGTTCCTCATGGATGGAATGGAGCTAGCAGTAGGCCGAATCTTTAAGGCACTTGCCAATAATGAACGAATCCTCATTTTTGGTGATTACGACGTCGATGGCACCAATAGTGCCGCAATGTTATATCTCTACTTCACGGAGCTGGGGTTAAATACTATGTTTCACATCCCCGATCGAATCACAGAGGGATATGGTATTTCTATTACTGGTATCGAGCACGGAAAAAGGGCGGGCATTACACTTCTCATTGCGGTCGATTGCGGTATTACAGCACTCAGTCAAGTAGAATATGCTCGGTCTCTCGGTATCGATGTTATCATTTGTGATCACCATGAACCTGGAGAGGAGATTCCCAACGCTTTGGCAGTTCTTGACCCCCTCAAACAAAACTGTCATTATCCATTTAAAAACCTCTGCGGTTGTGGTGTAGGATTTAAATTCATCCAGGCAATTGCACGGCGCCGAGGTGATGAAGAATCAGTGTATCAATATTTAGATTTTGCCACTCTCGCAACGACAGCTGATATTGTCCCATTAATCGGAGAAAACAGAATACTGACCAAAGTTGGTTTGGAGCATATCAACACAAAACCACGGGCTGGAATTAAGGCACTCATTGAAAACTCCGGAGTTCAATTTGGAAAAATCAACACAGGACAAATCGTTTTTGTTCTCGCCCCGAGAATTAACGCTGTTGGCAGAATGGGGGATGCGATGAGGGCAGTGAGATTACTAACAAGTGCCGATGAAACAACTGCTATGGAACTTGCAAAAATTCTTGAGGAGGAAAATCGTAAACGACGAAAAATTGATGAGGATACATTCCTTCAAGCACAGGAGCTTGTGGAAAAAGAGGTAGACCATAACAGCAAGCCAACAATTGTTCTTCACAACGAGCATTGGCATCCTGGTGTCATCGGAATTGTTGCATCACGTCTCGTTGAAAAATACTATCGTCCAACGATAATGATGACAACCGTGGACGGGGTTGCAAAAGGATCAGCGAGAAGCATTGTTGGGTTTGACATCTACAAAGCACTTAAAAGTGTTGAAGAAAAGGTAATCCAGTTCGGGGGCCATAAATATGCTGCAGGCTTAGCCGTGGCTCTTGACCGCATCGATGAATTCCGGGAAGCGTTCAACATCGCAGTTGCAGGCTTAATGACCGATGAGATTAGGACTCCATCGATAAAGATAGACACGGAAATAAACCTTAAGGAACTGACTCCGAAGTTCATTAAGGTTCTCAAGGAGTTTGCCCCCTTCGGACCGGGTAATATGCGCCCAATCTTCCTCGCTCGGGATGTAGAAGTTGTGGGAACACCAAAAATTGTTGGCAAAGATCATCTACGGTTCAAAGTGCGCCAAGGAAGCCACGTACTCGATGCTATTGGTTTTGGATTGGGCTCAGCCCTTGATGAACTTCGTATCAATGGTAAGCATGTGGACCTCGTTTTTTCAGTTGATGAACACGAAGTACCGGTATCGATTCCTGATTCAAATTCTGGAACTCCATCAGCAGAAATATTTCCACAATTGAAAATTAAAGATATTAGAAAAAGTCAGAGGGGTGGTTAGTCATGTCAGGGCATTCAAAGTGGGCAACGATAAAACGTAAAAAAGCCGTTACAGATGCAAAGCGTGGTAAGGAGTTTACAAAAATCATCAAAGAAATTACGATTGCCGCTCGCTCCGGCGGAGGAGACTTGAAAGGAAATCCTCGCCTCCGCCTTGCAATTGAAAAAGCAAAAAGCGCCAACATGCCAGCGGATAATATCAAACGTGCTACCCTAAGGGGAACAGGTGAACTCCCGGGCACTGTATATGAAGAAGTCACCTACGAGGGTTATGGTCCCAATGGCGTTGCGCTCATTATCGAATCCGTAACCGATAATAAAAACCGAACAGTCTCAGAGATCCGACACTTTCTGGAGCGTAATCATGGAAAATTAGGTGCAACAAACTCCGTTTCCTGGATGTTTCATCGCAAAGGAATCATCCACGTTCTGAAAATGAATTATAGTGAAGAGGATCTCCTTGGTATTATCTTAGACGCAGGCGCCGATGACATGAAAACTGATGAAGAAATGTACGAGATCATCACAACAACCGAGCACTTCGAACCGGTGAAGCACGCGATGGAATTAAAGAGCATCAAAATCGAAGATGCAGAAATTCATCTTGTCCCTGAAAACACCGTAAAGGTCGAAGGGAAAGACGCAGAGAACGTATTAAAGCTTGTTGAGGCACTTGAAGACCATGAAGACGTTCAGCATGTCTATGCAAACTTCGAAATCGATGAACAAGTTATGGCAGCGTTTAACGCAGGATAACCTTCCTCGTAGCTACCCATGATTATTTTAGGCATTGATCCGGGTACACTCATTACCGGCTATGGCATCATTGATACAGACAATCGTAGGTTCAGAGTACTAACCTGCGGGGCTATTAAAAATGATAGTAAAACATCCCTTCCACTGCGATTGAAAGTGATCTTCAATCAATTAACGAGCGTCATCAAAAAATATCATCCAGATGAATTTGCGATCGAGACCGCATTTTATGGAAAGAACGCCCAGTCGGCATTGAAACTCGGACATGCCCGTGGTGTTGCGATGCTCGCTGCAGTGGCACAGGAGATACCAGTTCAGGAATATTCACCCCTTGAAGTGAAAAAAGCTATTGTTGGTAACGGGCGAGCTTCAAAAGAACAAGTACAATACATGGTAAAATCTCTCTTGCGCTTAAAACATGTCCCCAGCCACTACGACATCACCGATGCATTAGCTGTTGCCATCTGTCACTCCCATCGATCAGCAAAACCGCGCAAAGCTTACACTGATTGGAAGTCATATATCGCAACACATCCCTCAAGAATATCAAAAACATCTCAACCGAAAGTGCGATGATCTCATATCTCCATGGGAAATTAGTCCATAAAAGCCCCACCGAGCTCGTCATTGATGTGAACGGAATCGGGTATCACGTCAATATTCCACTATCGACCTTCGAGAAAATTGAGCAACTGAATGGACAAGTGAAGATTTTCACTTACATGCACGTCCGCGAAGACATTATGCAACTTTATGGATTTGCGACAGAGGCCGAACGTGAGTTATTCCGATTACTTATTTCTGTCTCGGGGATTGGACCGAAGATGGCACAAGGAATACTCTCAGGTATGAGTATCAACGAACTTAAAGAAGCTATCCTGACAAGTAATATCGGAAGTCTAACAACAATCTCGGGGGTAGGTAAAAAGACTGCTGAACGTCTCGTGTTAGAACTCCGCGATAAATTCACCAGTGCCGAATCGTTCGAACCCACATCTGTGTCAACGAGCAAACTTCTCAAGGCTCGCGCCGAAGCAGTCGTTGCACTAATGTCGCTCGGTTACACTCGAACCGATGCTGAGCGAGTTCTTCGCACCGTCACTAAAGATTCTTCAGAACAAGACATGAATGCAGAAGAGCTGATCAAACGAGCTCTTCGAAACACATCAAAATAATCTCCTTCCCCATCAATCAGTTTTCGATGAAAATGTAGGGTGAGTCGCACCAGAGCCGCTCATTGA
>DASRUF010000189.1:0-11831 GCA_035655575.1 Bacteroidota bacterium
TCGAAAGATTGGTAATACAGGATATACCGGCAATTTTTAATCCCAGGGCGTGAGCTACTGAAACTTCATTTACCGTCGACATTCCAACCGCATCGCCACCGATATGTCTGATCATTTCAATCTCTGCTGCGGTTTCATATGATGGACCCTTTACGCCACAGTATACGCCAGATCGAATTGGTATGTGTTTTTTACGGGAAACTGTTTCAATAATTCGTTGTAGTTTTTTATCGTAGAGATCAGGGGTATTGAATTTATTATGGGGATAATCGAATGTTGAATGTGCTTGAAGTATGTGGAGTGGATTCTCGAATGTTAAATTGATTTGATCCCTAATCATCATCAGATCGCCAGGTTGAAAGTGACGATTAATTCCACCGGCAGCGTTTGTTACGATCAAAATCTTAATGCCCAATTTTGAAGCAACGAGAATAGGGTAGATGATACTCTCAAGCTTTCCAGTCTCATAGAAATGCACCCTTCCCTGAAATGCCAAAACTGTTTTCGTATGAGATCTCCCAAAGTACAATTTTCCACTATGACCCTCGACAGATGAAGCAGGATAATTAGGAATACTTCTTGTTTCAATGACATTTGGCTTTAGAAGCCTTTCTGCAAATTCACCCAGTCCTGAACCGAGAACAATACCGATTTGGGGTTTATAATGTGTTTTTAGTCTAATGTATGAAAGAGATTTGGTTAATTTAGCTTCAATATCTGGGCTTATCGGGAGTTTCATTCTGATTATCTTCGTTTCAATCAAACAACTAAAAACCTATGTGGAGAATTTATCAGCCAAATTATCCGATGAGAATGCCAGCAATTGTTGCGGTGAGCAGAGTAGATAAAGTTCCTCCTAAAACAGCTCGCAGACCAAGTGCAGCCAAATCTTTTCGACGCTCAGGTGCCATTGGACTAATACCGCCTATTTGTATTGCAATGGAAGAGAAGTTCGCAAAACCACAAAGTGCAAATGTTGCCATGGTGACACCTTTTTCCGTTAGTGCTCCCTGTTTGATAAGTTCTGATAGATCGAGGTAAGCAACAAATTCATTCATCACAACTTTCGTACCGATAAGTGACCCAAAATTTAAGGCGTCACTTGAAGGAACTCCAATAGCATATGCTAAAAATTGAAGAATGAGACCAAATAAGAGTTGTAAACTAAGAGGTTTGTTAAAGATATTGGTAAGATAAGTGTTTAATCCTGTAACGTCTCCTAAGATCAATAGTAAATAATTAACCATTGCAATCAATGCGATGAAAGTTAATAACATAGCAGCTACATTTGCAGCAAGTTTTAGTCCATCCGACGCACCCATCGCAGCAGCTTCTATTAAATTTGAACCCTGTTTTTCGACTTTTAATTTAACAATTCCTTTCGTCATCGGTTCTCCAATTTCGGGGTAGATGATCTTCGAAATAGCGAGTGAAGCGGGAGCAGCCATAACACTTGCAGCTAATAACTGTACTGCAAATTTTACTTGGGCGGCATCTATCTCCAATCCCCTAACTTCTGCAAATGATTGCCCTAACATCTGTATGTATGCAGCCATCACTCCACCTGCGATAGTAGCCATTCCGCCGGTCATTATGGTTAGGAGCTCCGATTGTGTCATAGTAGAAATATATGGGCGAATAATAAGGGGTGCTTCCGTTTGACCAACAAAGATGTTCGCGGTGTTGGACAACGATTCGGCACCACTTGTTCCCATCAATCGTGCCATGAGCCATGCCATATATTGGACTACTCGCTGAAGAATACCCAAGTAGTAGAGAATTGATGTTAATGAGGACACAAAAATGATCGTCGGAAGTACTTGAAATGCAAAGAAAAAACCCAAACTATCTGAACCACTATTTATGGCTAATTTTCCAAAAACAAATTTTGATCCTTCCGTTGTAAAACCGATAAGACTAACAACACCCCTGCCAATCAAATCAATTAAATCCTTGGGCCAGCCAAAGGGTGCAAAATAATTACGTAGCGGCTCGTTTAAAATAATGATAACAGCAAATGTAAATTGAATAAGTAAACCCATCGATACAAGACGCCAATTAACTCGTTTTTTGTTGTTTGAAAAAAGAAATGCGATACCTATAATGACCCCAACACCAATGATCCCGCGTACTGTAGAAATTAGATTCATTCTAACATTCAATTATCTGAAATTTTTGGATTCAATATTAGTAATCACTCTTCATTCGGTGGAACAAAGCATCTCCTGCACCTCGCTTCGTAAATACCTTTTGCTCCCACGACCACCAATTCCTGCTGCTTTGTGATCCGTTGAGTTCTATCTGCAGGATTACCACATACCATGCAGATTGCTAATGTTTTAGTAATGTATTCCGCAAGTGCGAGTAATTGGGGCATAGGTCCAAACGGTTTTCCACGATAATCTTGGTCAAGCCCTGCGATAATTACCCTTTTACCTTGATTCGCAAGATCTTCGCAGATGTTTAGAACTTCCTCGGAAAAAAACTGGCACTCATCTATACCAATCACTTGAGCGTCTTTCGATTTAGTCATTATATCAGAAGCAGATTGAATTAACAACGAAGGTAATGATTGATCGCTGTGAGAGACAATATGATTGGCACTGTATCGGGTATCGATTTGTGGTTTAAAAATGACTACTTTTTGTTGTGCAATTTGAGCCCGACGAAGTCGACGAATCAATTCTTCGGTTTTACCACTATACATACAACCACAAATTACTTCAATCCAACCCGTATCTTTTGGCATATTATGAAGAGTTACAACATCCATCAATATTAATTCCTTGTAAGATTCTTAGGAGTAAATGCATGTGGTAATAGATCGTAGAGCTTCAATATTTTGTGCTCACGATTTCCCTTCGTTAGTACTACATCGATATTGCCAACGAGATCCATCATTACCTGTCTGCATGCTCCACAAGGTGAGATATAATCTTTAGAATCTGTGGAAATCGCAAGTGCTTTGAAATTTTTTCGACCTTCCGATATGGCTTTAAATAGGGCAGTTCGTTCCGCGCAGATCGTTAAGCCGAATGAACTATTTTCAATATTGCATCCCGTATAGATTCTACCGGAGTTTGTTAGTAGTGCAGCACCAACCCTAAATTTTGAGTAGGGTGAATAAGAATATCGTTTTGCATCGGTGGCAGCTTTAATTAATTTTTTGTATGACATTTAAAATTGCGTATGAAAAAGACAGAAAAAATATAGAGAAAGTCATTATCAGAAGCAAGATAAATATCCATTATATCGGGAATTCAGATCAAATGCTAGGTTGTTTTAAAAATGATGGAACTCCACTGTGAGGTAAGATTGCCTCAAGGTTCAACAGAAGCAGGAAAGTAATAATGGGTAAGAGGTTAAGGTATTTACCAGTTTACCTGTCGTAAAATATTATATCGGAGGAAATTAACAACTTCTTTCTCAATCGGAAAATCATAGTAATCCTTTTTCACCCTCAGAGAAGCTAACTTCTTCAGGGGAGACATCAGCAAACCTTTATAATTTCGTTGTGTACCCAATTTAGTATAAAATTTAAAACGTTCTACAAACTTTCGTTCGTTCTCGCTCACCCAATGCCCAGCATACATTATGAAATCAATATCACTCCATTCGGTCAGTGACAGGGGTACTTTGAATCCTTTATTCTTAATGTAGTTGAATAACTCCGTCCCGGGATACGGGGTGAAAAAGAATATATTAAATTCAAAATTGGGATTTATCTTCTTAATTCGTTTGATAGTATCCAAAGTTTTTAAAGTATCCTCAAAGGTTTCTTCTGGAAATCCGACGATAAACCCGAAGGTTGCCCCGATACCGAATCGATCGAGCTTCTCTGCTGATATAATCGCATCTTCAGCGAGTGTATCTTTTTTCATAAAATCGAGTAATTCCTGTGATCCGGATTCTGCTCCAATCATTACACGCCGCAGATTGGCCTTAGATATCTCTTTTATCAAATGGTCATCGAGAGGTGCTATTTGATCGGCACGAGATGTCGCGGTCCAGGTAATTTTCATATTCTTCTCATGAACTCCCTTGCAGAACTCAATGACACGGTTTCGATTAGCAAAGAAATTCTCATCCTGAAACACAACATCATCGATCCGATATTTTCTTACCAACTCGAAGACATCGGAGATCATACGGGAACTTTTCAATCCCGACCAACGTCTACTGTAAACATACGGGTCAGCACAAAATGCACATCGATAGGGACATCCCTGGGAGGAATAGAAATCAAGTTGTCGCATCCCTTTGAGTTTGAAGTAGATTTCGAGTGGAAGGAGATCATAATCATAAGTAGGGAAGTTATTGATATCAATAAACTTTCGTTCGTCATTCTTATAGTATAGATTATTCCTTAGATATGCTAAACCCAAGATCTTATCAAAACCGTCGTTGTTCTCCATCGCATCTAATAACTCTAAAAATGTCATTTCTCCCTGACCATGAATACAGAAGTCTGCATATCCTTCCTTCATACATTGCTCGGGGAATATTGATGGATGCCAACCACCCCAAACGACAGGAACGCGCGGAGCATGGGTTTTTACCAGACGGGATATGGCTATCGCATCTTTAATCGGAGTGCCAGTAATGACCGAAACTCCAACACAGATCGCAGTAGGGAGGAGCTCTTTTACTTTATCGTGGGCACGGTGGATGCTTTTTTCAATACGTGCGTCAATAATTTTCACATCGTATTTTTCTCGATCTATGACCGATGCCAGTGCAAGGAATTGTAGAGGCATTGTGTAGTACGGGGCTTGAGGGTTGTAGAGGATGATTGTTTTTTTCATCGATTCGTTTAGAGATTTTTTAAAAATGATTCATCAATGCTGCAAAGGGGTGTACAGATAGCGTACAGACACACGTTTTACACTGCTGAAGAGAATAATTTTTCACATCTTGTCGAATTTTTCGAATGATTTCATTGTTCAATTGTTTATCCACACCCATATCTTTAATATTTCCAAATGGTGGTAAGAAAAAGCAAGGTAAAAGATCACCATTCGCACGAATTACCGCCGAAACATTTGGTGCGTTGCAGTAATTACGGGGGTAAGGTACTTTTCCGATCAGTGCTTCGAAATACTGCACGATGTGGAACATTTTCGCAGGTGCCTCACTGATGAAACCACGATTGAAGTCGTCACGGTATTTTACAATAACATCATTTACAAGTTCCAGGAACTCAACACATTCCTCATCACTTAACACAATTGCCTCTTTCGACTCAACTGAATCCCACTTGGTTCTTCCAAAGGCGGGTGAACTGACATCGACGGCGAGAAAAGAAATTCGATCTACTCCTGATGATTTTGCTAATTCAATCATTTCAGGAAGAGCACGAAAATTCGGCTTCTGCAGCACCGTTCTGATCGAAATCTTTGGGCGATGATTCGGTCGAACAATCTCTCTAATTCCCTCCAGAATTATGTCAAAAGACTCGACACCACGAATTGTATTATGAACCTCGGCAGTCGCCCCATCGATTGAAACAATAATTTCGTTCAGGAATTGCTGGAATTCAGCAAACCGCTTAGAAAGTAACAATCCATTTGTAAGCAGCGTTTGCTTGACATTGTACTGAGCGAACATGCGACAGATTTCTGGGAAATCTTTGCGAAGGAGTGGTTCACCCCCCGAATAGACTATATGTCTTAACCCTAAAGCCGATAATGTACCGGCAAGTTGGGAAATCTCATTCAGAGTGAGTTCATCAGGGAGCGTGTCTCGATATAAACACATGTTACATCGCATATTACATCCTTCAGTAACATAGAGAATGACGATGGGTAAAGTTCTACATCTATTTGTCAACGTGTTGAAGAAGGCTTTATAATTCATAACGTTCAACTACTTTTCACCCCCGTTGCAGGTGTTGAATTTTGATCACAGCAAATGCGGCTGCTTCTCTACCTAACCATAATGATAAAAACATTTTTCGGATGGACGAAAAGAAAGTATTTGACTGATGAACTGTGACAATGAATTGGTCACTGAGTCGATGAAGCATATCGGTCGTTAAATAGGAGCCTATAAATTCATTATCCAATTGCAAACGATATTTCTGTTTAAATTCCTTTAAACGGTCTTGTATCATCCTCTGGCCGCTGATTGGGTTAGTATAAAGTGGTGTATCAACAACATAGAGTATACCAGAGTGTTTAAGGAACTTCATTGTATTTTCAACTAACGTCGGAATGTCTGAAGCATAATGGAGTGAACCATTAAAAACCACAATGTCAAAATTATTTTTTTGAAAGGGGAGTCGATGAAAATCAGCTTGTATTGGAATAATATTGGCAACCTCTCCAGTTGGAAAACGACTAAGAACACCTAAACCATCGTACTCGTCTGTATTAAGATCGACAGCAACGATGTGATGATTACAGTGAGCCAGTCGCAGAGCAAGCCAGCAATTACCAGCCCCTAAATCCAGTATCAATGCTTTAGACTTAGAATATCGAAGGTTTATATCATCAAGCAAATAGGCAAATGATTTAGCCCTTACCTTCCAAATATTAGTATGCTTATTACTTTTATCTTCGTAGGGTAACGAGCGATAGTAATCGAGTTCGCTACCGCCCCAGTTTTCATATCGGCGAATCGATTGATATACTTTAAGAAACTCTGATATCTTTTCCCTTCGTTGGGGTATTATGAAATTTAATATGCCTTGAGAGCCTTTGAATATTATGTTCTCGAAGGCACAATACCAGCCTGTAGCAATGCAATCAAGGCTTCGATCACAAGATGGGCATTGATATCGGAGCTTGATTTGGGTATCGGAAGTTTCAACTGTTTTCATTTCTTCCATTGTGCACGAAAGGAAGATTGGTGTGTTTGGATAGATTCAATAACTTTTTTGTAGAAAAGAAGTTGGATAAGAAAAACGATAAGAAATACTCAGAACGAAAAATAATGAATCGCCCAGGTGCCATAGAGAGCTATGATTGAGAAGAAAGTTTTGCATGATAGATTGTAAATGTTTCAAACAATAATTTTCTTGCGGAAACTGGAATCAAATTAAAACATTCGTTCAAAAAAATCTTCTCGATGCGCTTAACCTCAGCGTCAGTTGAAATAATAAAAATGAAAACACCATCCTGCTTCAGAGTGTTTCTTGCTTGATGAGCAATTATTTGAAGATAATCGTAATCCTGACCGCCTTTCCATGCCCGATCAGCAACAGTAGTGGGAGTCCCCATGTAAAAAGGTGGATTCATTATGATATAATCGAATTTTTGAGTGAAGTTCAAATTATACAGTCCATCATTTTCAATCGTTGTGATGAGGTGATGAAGGTTGTTCGCCTTTGCATTCTCTTCGGTTGCAACAATCGCGTCATGATTAATATCAAGAGATGTTACTTGTGCACCTTTTGATGCAGCGACCAGAGAGAGAAGTCCAGAACCACATCCGATATCAAGGACGTGTTTTGAACTGCAATCTAACATTTGTAGATGATCAGCAAAGATAGCACTGCTTCTGAACAAAAGTGGATGAAAAACAGTCGGTGGAACTTTTAATGTGAGACCGTTCATCGAAACAACATCGGTCTGAGTCAATTTGTGTTTAACGTAAAAGTGAAACGCTACATGAAAGTAGAGTCGTCGAAAGAGGGTAATGAGCTTCATGGAGCTATGGGGGAAATCCAACCAAATTTCAGAATCCCTCAATTTCCGGTTGACGATAACGTACCAGCTTTTGTATTAAGGCAACTTCATATGCAAAATCGTACAGTGAAAGCCGGTAACGCCACGAGCCAAGGAAGTGAAGAATTCGGTGTTGCATTGTGGTTAACTTCAAATCTGATTTAGTAGGGAAATAGGCATTAAGCACCCGCTCGAAATTCTTAATTCGTATTCGTAATCGGTCCTTTAACCACGGAGTCACAGGATTCTTTCTTAAATCATGACGCTGCCAGTGCGGTAACAGCCAGTCGTCAAGTTTTGAAGGATATGCAAATCCGAAAGCTGACGCTGCTTGATATAACTCTGCCGCTTCAAAAAATACTGGAGAGCAAACATAGATCACTATTTCGCATTCAGGATTTATTTGTTTCAGTTGCCTAATATACTGAAGGTCTTGCTCAAGGTCTTCCTCGACAGTGTCAGACGGCGTTCCAAGAACAAAGGAAAATTCGGGTATGATCCCGATACCTCGCATTTTGTCGGCTAACGCAAGTGCAGTGTCAGGAGTTTGTGTTCCGCCCTTGTTCATGAACCGAAGAACCTTTTGAGAGCTTGATTCAACCCCGAGGAAAATCATTTTAGAACCGGATTGTTTCATTAGTTTCAATGTAGAATCCGCATATTGTAAGAGTGTATCAGGTCGTGCTTCTCCCCACCAAGTGATTCCTTTCCCGTTGATACGGTCTGCAAATTCGTGTGTTCGGTGTTCCGAGGTAAAAAAGTTGTTATCGACAAATTCTACTGCATTTATTTGATAGTTGTCTCGGAACCAGAGCAAGTCATTTGTAATTCGCTCCGGAGTTAATCCCATCCATCGAGCTTGATACACTGCTGCCACAGCACAAAATCCGCACAAAAAGGGACAGCCAACACTTGAATGATAATTAACCGTTTTTGTGCCTAAGTACGTCTTACCAATGTACCGTGAGATATTGACTTTATGATAGGGAAGTGGGGTGAGTGTATTTGGATCAATGAGCTCTTGGTCTGGGTTATGCCGAATAGCTTCATTCTTGTACGAAAGACCCTTGATGCTTTCAAGAGAACCGCCGGATTCCAAAGTTCTGATGAGTTGCAGAAAAGAATAGTCCCCTTGGCTACGAATAACAAAATCAACATAATCTGCTTGTAGCGTGACAGTTTTATGGAGTGAAGAGAAATAGCCACCCCAAATGATTTTTACAGTAGGAAATCGTTTCTTAATCGACTTTGAAAGCTGAATCGCTTGATAAAGCTGCGGACCAGGCATCACAGTAAAACCAACGTAGCGGATATTCCTTTCCTCAATGAGTCTATGGAGTGTGTTCTTGATACTTTTATCAAGATTCCCATCAACGATTTCATAGGGATAGATACCTTCGATGGCGGAACCGATCGAGAGAATTGACAACGGAATTCGATATCGCCATTTCGCTGCTAAGGGATTTACCAGAATTATCATCGTTCTACCCTGTTTAACTGATTGTGTTCGATAGCTTCGTTATACACTTTACAAAGCTGAGATGCAGTCCAATTAAGATTATGAGATACAGACCATTGTAGCGCATTTTTTTGAAGGAATTGATATCTCTCCTTGTTTTCCAACAATTTCAATATTTCATCTGCCAGAGCATCGGAATCTTGTGGTTCGACAGCGATGACGTTTGATGAACCGAGATCAGCAAGTAGGCCGACCCGAGTCCCACAAACCACCGCCCCTGTTGCTGTAGCTTCCATGATAACGTCACCGCCGCCTTCGTGGAGTGACGTTAACAAAAAAATATCAGCCCACATATAATGCGTCGCCAATTCAAGATAGGGTCTATAGCCAAGGAATTCAACCTGTGACGTAATCCCTAATTTTTGAACAAGGTGTTGCACCTGTCGAGAGAAAAAATCAGCTCCAATAATACGAAGTTGGCATTTATACTGCTGGCTTATTTTTGCAAATGCCTTCACGAGTGTTGCTTGATCTTTGACAGCATTGAGGTTACCGACATGTAAAAAGCGATATGGCTCTCCCTGAAGCTTTGTATTGTGGAATTGAAAAAATGTCGTATCCACACCGTTGGGGATTATGTTGACAGTACTCAACTGGATATTATTCTTCTGCAGTTTTTCGGATTGAAATTTACTCAGCGTAACAATTGACGTTGCATTGCTACAGATCCATTGAAGAATTTTCTTTAGGAAGGGATTTCGAAGATACCCATATTTGATGCTCGGTAGGTTCGCTGATTCTCCTCCAAGTAAACTAACAATAGAAGGAATATTTTGTAATTTTCCAATCAACACTGCAAGAAATCCGCAAGGGAAACCCCACATGCCATTGACAAGGTCAAATTTATGCATCGAACTATGTTTGATGTATTTTTTGAAAAAATGATAGAGCCTTGTCACTAACAGACTTTTATTCGAAAAGGGTAAATAGACGTAAAGGACGTTGTCTCGCATTTCTGTTATATGATCTGGCGGACTTATCAAGGAATAGACAACCATGTCAAACTGGTCAGAAAGCTTGGCAATGTTGTTGGCGAGCGAGGGAATGTGCATGCCCGAATCCGGCCGTCCGATTCCTCCCGGAACAATAATAGCAACTTTTTTCCTTGTTGAATTTTTTCTTTGATAAGCAGTATTATATGCTCCCATTGCAGTTCTACCCAACGCTTCAAAGCTGAGATGTTGGTCGAAGAATTGGCGAATAGTTTCTCGTGGAGGTTTTTCAACTACGGCAGATAAAATTGCTGCAGAAAGTGATTTATGATTGCCAACCTGCCAAAGTTTTCCTACTTTTCCGTGGGAAGTAATATTCCGGAATGAAGGGATATCAGTGACTATCGGAAAAACACCGCACGAAAGTGCTTCTAGCAAAGCATAGCCGCTGCCTTCATGATGGCTTCCTAGGATGAAATAATCTGACGCATTAAGATATGTTTCCATCACATTATATTGTACTTTTCCAATGAGGTGAACACAATGTCTCAATTGTAATTGCTTTATACTTTGTTGAACTTCTTCAAGTAATGGTTGATCATGAAAAATCATATATAGATGAGGATCATCAAGTTGAGTTGTAGCATCTCGAAACCCCCTCAAGATGGTAATCGGGTCCTTATTCCTATTTAACCTCCCAACCCATAAAAAAATTGGATGACCGCTTATATTTAATTTTTTCCTCGATTGCTCTTGTGATAAAAGACGAAAGGTGGTAGAGCTTTCAATAAGTTCATAGATAGGTGTATGATTATCTATGATATTATATTCTTTCCATGGATTAGATAAATCAGTTGATGTAAAGAAACAAGCATCAATAGCTCTGAAACCACTTTTATAATACCAACGTGAGTACCATTGGGGCAGTCCACCACCATGATGTTGCCATACGATTGATGTTGTATTTGGTAAATGTGGATGAAGAAAGAGCAGTGGATAAGTCCATCCATTATGATGAATCACATCCGGACGTAATTGTGTAATTAAACTATGAATTGATTTAGGGTTATCGAATGGAGTGAGTTTATTGTGAAACTCATCAGATATTAGATGGATTCGTACACCATCCAGTTCAAAATCAGCATTCCGGTGAAACCGTTGGATCAATGAGACTTTGTTGGCACCAGCCAATTTCACCGCGGAGCACCAACGAATCATGTTGGCGTATTTTTCGAAAAGGTCTTGCTCAGATTTTAAGGACTTATCGTAAAAATAGTTTAAATATAGGATATGCATTCAATCTTTTCGCCTCATCTCGACAACAAAATGATCCCCCAGGGATCGGAAAGGAAAAGTGAATCGGATCAAGTCATCAAACTTTAATAGGTATTGAGTCGTCTTAGGGTAATTCGATGTAAATCTATGAGCATTTGGGTTTGGAGAGAAAATGTTTAAACCATACGATCGCAAAGGAATGAACTTTCTTGAGAATGCTTTGATAAATTTTTGAGGTGTATAATACCAAACTTTAACGTAAGTGGATCCAATTTTTATTAAACAATAACTATTCGTAAATCGTCTAAACGCTTTTTTGAATTTCAATCTCACAATGTAGCTCATTATCTCTGTAATAGAAATTCTGTTCATGACACACGCGATGAAGGTACCTCCCGGTTTCAAGAAGGGTGAGATATTATCAGATAATGTCGATAA
>DASRUF010000190.1:0-5732 GCA_035655575.1 Bacteroidota bacterium
AGTTTTTCCCGAGGAGGCAATTGAGCGTGCCCGAAAGATTGATGTCAAGTTCCAGGCAGGGAAGGAAGGAATGCTCGCCGGGATGGTCATCGCAATCAAAGATGTTATCTGCATGAAAAGAACACGTGTCACTTGTGGATCACGAATCCTTGAAAATTTTATATCCCCTTACGATGCAACTGTTATTCAGCGACTCGAGGCGGCTGATGCAATAATCATTGGCAAGACAAACATGGATGAGTTTGCTATGGGTTCATCGAATGAGAATTCGTCTTTCGGGATTGTTCGTAATCCCATCGATGAAACGCGCGTCCCCGGCGGTTCAAGCGGTGGTTCTGCTGTTGCTGTAGCTGCTGGGTTGGCAACAACAGCGTTAGGGAGCGACACCGGCGGTTCCATACGGCAACCTGCAGCGATGTGTGGCGTTGTTGGCATGAAACCGACCTATGGTAGGGTTTCACGTTTTGGGCTGGTCGCTTTTGCTTCGTCCTTCGATCAAATTGGTCCGTTCGGCACAACCGTTCGCGATGTAGCTTCTGTGTTGAATGTTATTGCTGGATTCGATCCGCAGGATTCTACATCTGCTAATCGACCTGTACCCAATTATGTTACTTCTCTATTGGGTGATATTAAGGGACTTCGCATAGGGCTTCCGAGGGAATATTACACTGATGCCCTTGACCGTGAGATACGAAATTCTATCATGAAGAAGATAGATACCCTGAGGGAAAACGGTGCCGTTATTAAGGAAGTCTCTCTTCCACATTCTGAGTACACCATAGCTACATATTATATCTTAACAACTGCAGAAGCTTCATCAAATTTGGCTCGTTATGATGGTGCAAGATATGGAAAACGAGCTACCAGCGCAGACTCTTTAAAGGAAATGTACACGCTTTCGCGAACTGAAGGATTTGGTGATGAGGTAAAGAGACGCATTATGCTTGGTACATATGTTCTCTCGGCGGGATACTATGATACATACTATCGAAAGGGACAGAAGGTGCGTAGACTTATAAAGGAAGATTTCGATAAAACGTTTCAAGAAGTTGATTGTCTCATCACGCCGACATCTCCGACGACGGCATTCAAGATCGGGGAGAAAGTCGATGATCCATTGACCATGTATCTATCGGATGTCTATACTGTATCAGCAAATCTTGCAGGAATCCCGGGCATCAGTATTCCATGTGGTAAGGACCACCGTGGATTACCAATTGGATTGCAAATTCTCGGAAAACAGTTTGATGAGGAGACGATATTAAGGGTTGCAGATTTTTTAGAAAAGAATTAAGGAGATTATGATCATGCTTATCAAAGCTAATTTCATTCGAAGCAGTAATTTTTTGGTGCTTATACTTTTATTGTGCATCCCTATCTTCATTTGTTATTCACAAGAGGTTGATAAAGAAATTTCCGAATTAGAACATAATATACAGACTCGCGAGAATATAATAGATGCTGACGACATGACTGTCATAGATTCGCAGATAAAACCAATGCAAGATTTTGATCAGTCAATTGGATATATGAAAAGCGCACTTTTTAGCTTAAGTAGATTAAGAAATTGGCTAATCGTAGATTCTCGAAAAGGACAAGAACCTAATTTCAAATCTATAGTGGTGAAAAAAAAGCAGTTGGATAGTCTTGCACGGATTGTAGGATCAGAGGAAGGTGCAATTGGATTATGGAATGCATTTCTAAGAATTAAAGCCATTATATTGAAACAGAACATGCTTATAAAGCGTTGTGAAGTTGAAAAGAATCAACTTACTAAATCAATCGACATTGAAAGCTCCAAACTCGATTATAAAGAAGCACTTCATAAGTACTGGCTTTTCTTGAAAACGGCTCACTGGATGGATTGAGTAGAATTCTTTTTTCTATTAGCTTCTAAAAATATGGATACTCTTGGTAATGCAATTCTCGGACTCGTCTTTCTTGCGTTGAGTGCCTGTGGTACATTTTTGATGTATCATCTCTGGGGTTATCCATTTGATCATGCTAAGCTGAAGAGTACTGCCCCACGCAAGCTCATGTTGTTGCACCATCTTATTGGTTATGCTTATGCTGCAATCTATATTTATCTAATGTTTCAGATGGTTCCTCGGTTGTGGTATTATCAAATCGAGTTTCCAGCGAGGACGGTTGCTCACTTGACGCTTGGTATGTCGATTGGGGTCATCTTGATAGCCAAACTTACCATCGTCCGATTCTTCAAGCATCTTGAGTCAATATTAGTTCCGTTTCTCGGCACGGGATTGTTCATCTGCACCTTTTTGTTGGTGGGATTGTCTGTTCCTTTTGCGTTAAAGGAGTTGTATTTACATCAAAGGGCTGTCGGAGGTTCTGCATTTAGTAAAGAAAACATTGAGCGGGTGAAAATGCTATTGCCACGGGCAGGATTTTCATCTGAAGTAAACCTCGGTGAATTAGCAACTGTTCCCGCGTTGAAACAAGGACGAGATGTTCTTCTTTCAAAATGCGTGCAGTGTCACGATTTACGCACTGTGCTTATTAAACCACGTACTCCAGATAACTGGGTGCAAACGGTAAGTCGGATGGCTGAACGATCGATCATCGAACCGATTAGTGAACAGGAGCAATGGCAGGTTGCAGCATATCTCATTGCCATCTCACCAGAATTGCAAAAAGGATTTCAGAGAAAACGTCAACAGGAAATGCAAGGTAAATCGTTGGCAGAAGCTGTGGTCTCTCCGATGATGCTGGAAGTAGCTCTGACAAAGAATTTTGATCTTGCAGATACAAAACAAACATTTGAAGCAACTTGCTCGCAATGTCATAAACTGTCAAACGTTGACAATGCACCACCGTCGTCAGCGAAAGAGGCAAGCGAGCTTGTTGGACGTATGGTCTCGAATGGACTTAAAGCTACGGATGAGGAATTGCAACAGATAGTATTTTATCTGACGAAGACGTATGCGAAGCAAGATTGAAAAAATAAAAAGGAAAAATGTAAAGATAATATGATGGGAGGAACTCAACAATCTTACTATACTTGATTTAAATTATGACGTATCTAATACTGCGTCTCTTTAGGAATTCAGGAACATAATTTGTAATTTTATCAATCACTTCTTTACCTTTTTCATTTTCTGAGCACCATTGTTCCACATTTTTAAATTTTGCATTGAAAACAGATGAGTATTCTCGTTAATAAAAATTCACGAGTCGTTGTACAAGGTATCACCGGCGCTGAAGGAACATTTCACACCCGACAGATGATTGCTTACGGTACGAAGATTGTCGCCGGTGTGACACCCGGTAAAGGTGGTCTAAAGTATCGGGGAACCGATCAAAATCAATTCGAAAAATCCGTTCCTGTTTTTAACACTGTCGAGGATGCTGTTAAGAATGAAGGTGCTAATGCTTCAGTAATTTTTGTGCCGGCTGCATTTGCAGCGGAGGCGATTATGGAAGCAATCCAATCTGGAATCAAACTCATCGTTACAATTACTGAGGGTATTCCAGCTCGTGATATGATCAAAGTTTTTGAATATCTTAACAATTATGGTGTGCGAATGATTGGACCGAATTGTCCGGGTATCATCACACCAGGACAGTGTAAAATTGGTATCATGCCAGGATTTATTCACAGACCTGGAAGAGTGGGATTGATTTCCCGGAGTGGAACTCTCACTTATGAAGCAGTTTGGCAAATCACTGAACTCGGAATGGGTCAATCAACGTGCCTTGGTATTGGTGGTGATCCTGTGGTTGGAACCCGATTCGTAGATGCTCTCAAGCTCTTTAATGATGATGATCAAACAGATGCGGTTGTTCTCATCGGAGAAATTGGAGGAACAGCAGAGGAAGAAGCTGCAGATTACGTGAAGAAGAATTTTAGGAAACCTGTCATTGGGTTTATTGCTGGACGCACTGCGCCACCCGGAAGAAGAATGGGTCATGCCGGCGCGATAATTTCCGGCGGGAAGGGAACGGCTGCTGAAAAAATGCGTGCAATGCAGGAGGCAGGAATCCACGTTGTTGAAAATCCAGCAGTGATTGGAATAACTGTAAAAAATGTTCTTTCAAAAAGGGGTAAGAAAAGAGCTGTATCGGTAACCAAACAGAGGACAAAGCTGAAGTCCAGAATTAGACCAAGACGATCAAAATCTTGAATGACTAAATACATTATCCAAGTAGCATGATTCTCTTATGAAACACTCGCCGGCGTTTTTAAAACTTGTCAATGACACTAAAAGTCGTGTCAGACAGATAATGTCCGAAGAAGTAAAAGCAAAATTGGATAGACGGGAAAAATTTGTTCTTGTTGACGTCCGTGAAGATAGAGAGTGGTCGAAGGGACACATTGTCCGTGCGATTCATCTCGGAAGGGGAATTATTGAGCGGGACATCGCATCGAAAATTCCAAATCGTAGATCGCAAATTGTTCTCTATTGTCGTGGAGGGTTTCGATCTCTCCTTTCAGCCGACAATCTTCAGAAAATGGGATACAAGAATGTTGTTTCGATGGAGGGAGGATGGAAACGGTGGAGAAAGCTCGGTTATCCGACCAAGGGATGAAATTATATTTACTTCTAACAATTTTTAAAAATTAATAATGGAGTCATGCTGTGATTGAACGGACATTAGCAATTCTCAAACCTGATTGTGTCAGGAAAAGACTCACCGGTGAAGTCATCACTCGTATCGAAAAAGCAGGTTTTACAATTCTTTCGATGAAGAAAGTTTGCCTCACGAAGAAAGCCGCTGGAGAATTCTATGCTGTCCACAAAGGCAAGCCATTCTATGATGGGTTAGTAAATTTTATGAGTTCGGGTCCATGTGTACCGATCGCACTTGAAAAAGAAAGTGCAGTTGTTGATTTTCGTACCCTCATTGGCGCGACCGATCCTAAGGATGCCGCACCGGGAACCATCCGTAAATTATATGCTGATAACAAGGGCGAGAATATAGTTCACGGGTCTGACTCAGCAGAAAATGGTAGAATTGAAGTAGGTTTTTTCTTTTCTGAAAAGGAGCTTGTCGATAGCCAGTAGCTTGGATTGATGGGAGGGATATTAAAACAAAATTTATGAGATATGTTGGCGTTGTTTTCTAACCTCATACAAGATGACCGCACTCGCGCTTGCTACATTAAGTGAATCAATGCCATTCATCATTGGTATCGAGACACGATCGGTACAAACATCAATGACCTTTTGGGAAATACCAGTTCCCTCGCTTCCAAAAACGAGACACACATTGTCACGAACATTCACCCTATCGATAGAAACCGATCCTTCTGGTTGAGTTGCAACGATGTTCGTATTGAATTCCTTGTTTAGTGTTGATAAGGTCTCAGCAAGATTGTTGGAGTGAATAACTTTTATTTGAAAGACTGTTCCCATCGAATTTCTCACGGCTCTTCGTAGATAAGGACTGCTCGAACTCTCACCGACAATGATTGCCCCAACTCCAAATGCTACACAGTTCCTGACAAGGACTCCTACGTTTTCTGCATTCATTAGCCCATCAATTGCTACGAAAAGAGCTGGCTTGCTCACATAAGAAAAGGTTTGTTGTAATGAACACTCTTGAGGAACTTTGCCAACCGCCATAATTCCCTGATGAAGATGAAAACCAACGATTGTTTCAAGTAGTTTTTTTTCGGCTGTGAAGATAGTAATCGAATGACGATCATCAAAGTTGTATGATGAGAGAAGCTGTTCAGCCCATTGTTGAGTTGTCAGTAATGAAATAATAGT
>DASRUF010000191.1:0-2314 GCA_035655575.1 Bacteroidota bacterium
TGGTGAGATCATACACGATGTATGGGGTTGATCGAAATCTTCGCATTGAAGCACTGAGAATTCTTGCTTCAAACTGGAAGACAAGGGAAGACGTGGTAAAACATCTTATCGGTTTTTTAACGAATACGAGTTTCCATATTCGGCGAGCGGTTATTGGTTTCCTTGGCGATATGGAAACTCCTCTTGCGATTGAGCCTCTTCAAGCAGCGATCGGGAAAGAAGCAGATGCTCGGTTAGTGAAGCGAGCGAAGGAATCGCTCGAGCAAATCCAAAAAGCCCACCGACAAAAATAAAGAAAAGGTTGTAAAAGTATATGAGATTGATCCTTTTTGGTCCACCCGGTGTTGGGAAAGGAACTCAGGCAAAATTACTTTCAGCAAAGTTATCAATCCCTCACATCTCGACGGGTGACATGTTGCGCGAGGCGGCAAACGAACAAACCGAGCTTGGCAAAAAAGCGAAAGCAATTATGGATACTGGGCATTTAGTTTCGGATGATATCATGATAGGAATCATCCGGGATGTGATGCAATCTCCCAAATGTCGGAATGGATTTATCCTCGATGGTTTTCCTCGCACTTTGCCGCAAGCCAAAGCATTGTCATCCGTGTTGTCGGAGCTTCATTTGAAGCTCGATGTTGTCATTAACATGGAAATTGACGATGAGGAGGTTGTTCAACGCCTCAGCAAGAGGTTAACATGCAAAGGATGCGGAACAATCTATAATCTTAACATCGATCGCCTTCCAGATACGGCCAAATGTCCGAAATGTGGAGGAAGTCTCTACCAACGCGAAGACGACAAACCTGAAACGGTCCGAAAACGACTCCGAGTATATTCAGATTCTACTTCACCGGTTAAGGAATATTATCGTGGACTCGGGTTGCTGAAGAATGTTCACGGTATTGGAGGTATCGAGGAAATTCATCATCAGATACTTTCCTTACTCAGTCATCGTTGATGTTTTCCTGGCTAACCCCGATTCGATTTCCCATTATCGTAGCACACAGAGGGTCATCGCGCCATGCGCCAGAAAATACTCTGGCAGCGTTTCGTCAAGCAATGGATGATGGCGCCGATGCCATCGAATTGGATGTTCATCTTTCGAAGGATGGACAAGTTATTGTTATCCACGATGATAGATTAGAGAGAACAACAAATGGACATGGAAGGGTCGGAGATTATACACTGGACGAGCTTCGTCAATTCAGCTCCGGTGAGTGGTTTCACAAGAAATTTTTCTCAGAAAAGATTCCCACGCTTACTGAAGTATTCGAATTAGTAACTGGGCAAATCGGTATCAACATTGAAATTAAATACACGAAGCGAAGGACAGAGCCGAAATTGATTGTTGAGCGATGCATTGAAATTATCAGCAGGTTTAAAGCTTTTAAAAGTGTATTGATTTCTTCATTTCACTACCCATTACTTCAGTTGGCAAAAAGAATTGATCCGTCGATAGTTTCGGGATTGCTGTATCATCCAGTTCGGCACTTCCGGAAATCTCCAATTAAGTTAGCGAAAGCAGCCCGGGCGCAATATCTCCTCTTAGCAACATCGACAATCAGAAAAAAAATAGTGACCGATGCACATGATAGAAATCTTCTTGTTGGCGTCTATACTGTCAACTCTGTAAGAAACTTACGGCGTGTTCGCACTGCTGGTGTTGATAGTATATACACAGATACACCATCTACAATTTTGAAATATCTCCGGTAATGGAAAATTGAACTTGTTGAAAACTTTCGTATATTAATAACCATTATAACAGAATGTTGAATCGTTTCCGTTACAAACAATCTCGAAAGGATAAATCACTAATGAAAAGCATCATGAGGTATTTAATTTTTGTTCTTGTAATATTTGGTATTTCAGGAATCAGTTATGCGCAGGGCTTGGAGGAGCGGCTACAGAAATTTGGAGAAGACTTTGCGAAAGGTTATACAAAGCCGTTCATCGATGCGTTTGGGGCGAGCTTGAATTCTGGCTGGTATCATACGGCGAATGTTGATGATGGTCTTTCTCTCTATTTGGGTGTAAAAGTTATGCTAATGCCGATTCCCGATGACGGGAAAAAATTTAAAATCGCATCGTTGTACAATGGAACAATTCAAGAAGTCCCGACTGCATTTGGTGAGGATACTGAAGTTCCAATGAGTGGTGCACCGCCGGGAGTTGATCCGAGTATGTATCCCAAAGGATTTAACATCAGTGCGGTCCCCATGGCGGTACCACACATCGCAATCGGGAATATGTTTGGTACACGTGTGATGCTTCGTTATTTCCCCAAGACGAAACTGGGTGATTATGGTGA
>DASRUF010000192.1:0-4687 GCA_035655575.1 Bacteroidota bacterium
TTTGGGCAAAGTTTAACTGGGGATCGTTTTGGAATTGGGATCCTCGAGAAACTTCTATTTTTATGCTGTTATTAATCTACGGCGCCTATTTTGCCTTGCGCTCGGCCCTTGATGAAGGAGAAAAACGGGCAACTCTTTCGGCAGTGTATGCGATCATATCGGGCGCTACGGTTCCCTTTTTTATCTTCATCATGCCAAGGATAGTTGCGAGTCTTCATCCTGAGCCGATAATCAATGCGGAAGGCAAGGTCCACATGAATAGCACCATGCTAACTGTTTTTCTTTGTTCCCTGACAGGTTTCACAGCATTGTACTTTTGGATGCTCAATCTTGCAATTCGTACTGGCCGCCTTCAATCAATTCAACAAAATCAGACATAACATATGTTTAATTTCCTTTCAGAAAATTCTTTGTATATTGTTCTTATCATTGTACTTGTTTGTTGGATAGGAATATTTTTTTATTTAATACGACTCGATAGAAAATTATCGAATCTCGAAAAACAAATGAAAAAGTGAGCGGACACTATGAAAATTAAAATTTTAATCGCTTCAATAATCATTGTGGCTGCATTGATCTTT
This sequence comes from Bacteroidota bacterium, assembly GCA_035655575.1. Lineage (GTDB taxonomy): Bacteria > Bacteroidota > Ignavibacteria > UBA10030 > SZUA-254 > DASRUF01. The sequence goes on from DASRUF010000192.1 coordinate 582, forward strand.
GGTGCAGTATCCTTTGTGGAAACGAATGTCGAGTATACCGATTTTCAATCAGCCATGACGAGCAATAAGAAGGTTCAGGTCAAAGGTGAATGGCTGAAAGAAAAAGAGCACGGTTACGATGCTGGGAAAAATGAGTTTACCTTTTTTATGAAGGATGATAATAATCAAGAAATGAAGGTTGTTCTTAAAGGTGCGAAACCCAATAATTTCGAAATTGCAACGTCAATTGTCGTAAAAGGAAGATTTCGAGATGAATATTTTTATGCTTCGGAATGTCTTACCAAGTGTCCCTCGAAATACGAGGGAGACGCTGAAACAATGAAGAAAACTCTGTAACAAAAATCATCAATCAAGATCGAGTTCTTTTAAGAGTATGGTAGGTACTTACCTTATTTATTTTGCTTTCCTCTGCGCTGTTGTCTCGATCGTATCAAATTACATCACCTTTAAGCGCAAGGACGATCGATATATCCAGCTTACACGATATTCTTATCATTTTGCAACGTCGGGAGTGATGACTTTTTGTGCGCTTTTGATCTATCTTATTCTCACACATCAATTTCAATACACCTACGTCTGGAATTACAGCTCAACCGATCTTCCTCTACCCCTGCTCATTTCAACATTTTATGCGGGTCAAGAAGGGAGCTTTTCATTATGGGCACTCTTTACTGCGGTCTTGGGTGTGTTTCTCATGCAATATTCTGCGCGAAAACAGTTTGAATCAGAAGTGATGTTGGTATGGTCTCTCGTTCTTTCATTCTTGCTCTTGATGCTGATCGTAAAAAATCCTTTTGCACTAATTTGGGATTCATTCCCGAATGACCTTATCCATTCCGGAGAGATACCAATGGGAGTTAGCAATTTCATGTGGATAGATCAAGCACGAGGGATTTGGGCACAATTTCCCTCGGAAGGAAAAGGTCTGAATCCATTATTACAAAATTACTGGATGGTGATTCATCCACAGATATTGTTTATTGGTTTTACCTCGATGGCAGTACCCTATACTTTTGCATTAGCAGGATTGTTACGAAGAGATTATCAGGGTTGGGTAAAGATAGCGAAACCATGGACTGTTTTTGGAGGAATGGTATTGGGAACGGGAATAATTCTCGGTGGATATTGGGCGTATGAGACGTTAGGATGGGGTGGTTATTGGGGATGGGATCCAGTAGAAAACTCGTCATTGATCCCATGGTTGGTCTGTATATCTTCAATTCATACGATGATGGCACAACGGCGATCAGGAACATTTGTACGGACAAATTTCATCCTCAGTATCATGTGCTTCATCATGGTTTTGTACAGCACATTTTTGACGAGGAGTGGAGTGTTGGGAGATACTTCAGTGCATTCATTTGTCGATGCGGGTATGTGGGCTTATTGGTTATTGCTAGGATTTATGGTCTTCTTTGGGGCGTTAGGTATTGGTTTGTTATTCAGAAGAATGAAGGAGATGCCCAAGATTCCGGTCGAACACTCGATCTATTCACGAGAATTTGCATTGTTTCTTGGCGCTTCCACTATTTGTTTTGCCGCAATTTTTATCACTATTGGTACATCGTCGCCGATCATCACCAATATCATTAAGGGAAGGGCGGCAGCTGTTGATATCGCGTTTTATGTTAAGACTACTTTACCATTAGGAATTATCATAGCTCTTCTTTCAGGTTTCGGACAATTGTTATGGTGGGGAACATCGAAGGCACGAGATTTTTTAAAAGTATTGCCTGTTCCATTCATCGCCTCATTATTGTTCACAATAGTTTTATTCATTCTGGGTGTGCGTGATGTTGTCATTGTCATATTCACATTTGCTTCTGCTTTTGCGCTGTTTGTGAACGTGGTTGTAGGATATCGTATCTTTCGCGGAAATACAAAATACGCCGGAGGAGCAATAGCCCACATTGGAGTGGCGATGCTTTTCCTTGGATTTGTTTCAAGTGCTCGCTATGATGATAAGCAAACCGTTTCACTTGAACAGGGAAAGACTGTAAATATTCTTGACGATTACGAACTCACATACGTTGGTAACCATGCTATAGACGATGAGAGATTCGGTTTTCACGTTCAGGTCTCTCACGCCGGTAGCTCTTTTATGATGATGCCGACGATGCATTTCAGTAAGTTCAGCAACAGTACATTACGCCATCCTGATGTATTGAATTTATACACGAAGGATTTTTATATTTCTCCACTCTCGGTTGAAACTGTTGATAAGAAAAAGAACAACCTCACACTTTTGAAAGGGCAGAAAAAGAATATCCTTGGCTTAGGAATAACATTTATTGATTTCGATTTTTCTGATGTTCAGAAAGGAAAGATGCTTGAAGGAGGGACGTTTAACATTGGGGCGGTTATGGAGGTAGAAAAAGATGGAAAACGAGAACGAATTAAACCTTTAATGAGATCCTCGAATGGAGCGATAGATTACATTCCCGCCAAGTCGATACACGGCGACGCGGAAATTACCATTGTAAAAATTCAACCTAATAGAGAGAACCCCTCAGATTCAAAAGTGGAAATCAGCGTGCAGGATAAGAAATCAGGGCCAAGCGAACCTCAAGCTGAATCACTCATTATTGAAGCAAGTGTCAAACCGTTTATAAATTTGGTGTGGATGGGGACAGTTACACTCATTGTCGGTTTCGTTATCACTATTATTCGACGTGTACAGGAGGCGAGAGAGAAGGATTAACAACAGATGAACGGATTAAAGGATTGGAGTTTCAGAGCCATCTTAATTATCCTTTAATCCGCTGTGAATGCTATCCGTCAATCTTACAGCACTGAGCAAGCTCTTCATAAGCCCCCGCATCGCGCTTGCGATCATTTGCGTCATACCCTGCATTAGCGATTGTAGTTTCTATTGTTTCAATGTTTGTTTGAAGCGGTACAAACTTTATCTGTGCAATTTTCTTTTCTATATCGACATCAACCCCTTTCACTCCTTCAATGGCATAGACTGCTTTCTCGATGTTTTTTGCGCACATACCACAGACCACTGACTTCACGGTGATTGTGGTTGTCTCAAGTTGTTCATTTTTATGACAACCGATAAAAATGATGCTTAGGAGAAAGATTAGATTGTATTTCATGTTGTTGATCTTTTTATTCTATTCAGATAAGTGATGGTACATTAGATTCTCATTTTCCAATTTTTGACAATCGCTTCATCGATGTGAACTTCATTTCCGATAATAACGCTTGGGATCGGGTCTGGAGGGAATTTCTGGCATGAGCCTTGAAGTCCTTCCAGGTTATTAAGATTCCAGCGGGTCTCACAATTTCCGCACGCTAACTCCATGCCTTCGATCCGATATGTTTTTGAATTACAAGGCTCACAGATTCTCATTGCCGTTACAAGCTTGCCTTCGGCTGAAATGAATGCGAGTAATGGATATGTTGTGTTTTCTGAACGGTATTCAAACGCGACCATTTTATTTTCGAGCAGCGCTGACGTCGGGAAAATTATTTTTCCATCTTCCAGCCGAACCTCAATGGGATGTTGTTCGATGACTTGGTCAAGATACATTGTTGCCATAGCAATTGATGGTTGCTTATCGATGATCGGGTGTGCCCCTCCAGGGAGATGAGCCGTAAAGATCATAATAAACACACCGAATACAATTATGATAGTTATGGCATACAACATTTTTGCTTTAGACGATAATGGTTTCCGAACAACTTTTCCAGCTGAAGGAACTCCCGCTTGACGAACTGTTGAATCTTGTTGATTTAAAATTGATGCACCGCACGATGGGCAAAACTTCGCACCTTCACGAACTGCCTTCCCGCAAGATGAGCAATGTTTGGTCATTAGCATCGAAAATTCTATAACATTGAGTATTTGACCAGAGAATTAAACAAAAAAAAACCGTCCTTTTTCTAAGGACGGCTTTTCAAGAATATAATTATTATTAGTTTGTGCCTTTTGAATCGGTAGAAGTGTTGTTTTGCTTAATTTTTTCAGCCCTTACACCTTTTGTCTTATCCATACAACAATTCATTTTTTGATTACTAGTCTTCATTGTCATCTTCCCTGCCTTAGCCATATCACAATGATCTTTATCTAACTCGGTGCACTCCTGTGCGGTTTTTGA
>DASRUF010000193.1:0-2898 GCA_035655575.1 Bacteroidota bacterium
TGAGTTCGGATCTAATTCGAGAATTACATTAGGAGTGAGTAAAAACCAAAATTGACACATTAAGAATCCTTCGTTCGGTTTAAACTTGGTTTTGTTAAGTATATGGTAGGCAGTCAATGCAAAATTTGGTCTGATGAGGAAGTAGCTGCCACACACTCCGCCTGTTACTGGTGATGCACCGGCCTTATTATAAGATAGCTTTAGTATCGCTCCTGTCATCCCGTAGTCTCAATTATTATTAATCATTTTTTTAATGAGATAATAATATAGTTCTCTCATTTCAGCTTCTTGCTATACTCATCATAGGTTTTTTTATGGGCGGGGTCGATTTCGGTAAGCTGCATGTAGATCGTCAAATCGCTGTGTTTTTGGAATGTTTCGGCAATTTCTAAATACTTCGTATCGAAAAAAACTTTTATAGCCAGGCTCCGTTGGTTGATTTTTTCCTGGAGTTTTCCTACCTTCACGAGGGCGGAAAAAATATTTTTTCTTGCTTTCTCAGGATCTGATTGGAGGAGATCAAGCCCACGATAATGATACCTATATATTGCGTCTCTCAAGTCTCGAAATTTTGGATTGAGCAGCTCGTCAACAAGCTGTCCACGTGAATAGGTGCTTTGCTGTGAGATTTCCCAACCTTTGCCAGTACCGCGCGACTTGTTAACGATCTCCAATGCCTTTTGGAAATAGGGAGTTCCCGTGCCACTTTTATACGAATCAAAATCATAACCAATTATCATATACATATAATAATCGATGAAGCTCAAGAGTGCATCGAAGCGATACTCGTCGTGGGTTAGGGATTGATACCGAGTGTATTCAAACTCCCATTTGTCGTCAAGAATACGTATGACGGCGGTATTCCTGCCGCTCTTGTAGATCGGTCTCTGGCTGCCGATAAATGCCTGTGCGCTGTACCTGTTTTCTTTTGGTGCGCCGGCAAATGAGATATTAATTGCGCATTTAATTTTTTCTTCACCTAAATCTTCATTCGTCCATTTGTATGAATCGACATATTGCTCGATCTGTGAGATGAAGTCGACGAGATTATCACGGGCTTCGGCTGGGAGTGTTTCAAGATTGGTGAATGTAATAGTACAGTCGATTTCTTGGGCTTGCAGGGTGGAGGAAAAGAAAATACACAGGAGGATAAGTACTTTTATTATTCTCATTATGGTCTCCAATTTTAGACCCAATATAGACAATATGACACATTTCTTCAAGTGAGCTTACTATGATCTTATTAAGCGAGCTTACACAAGAGATGGAATTGATAGATTTTGATTATAGCTTGCTGATAATATCTGCCGTGCGTAACATACTTCAGTAAATTCTATGTTCAAAAATTTCATAACAATACTGATCTTAAGTGTGTGTGCGGGCGTCTGCTTTGGACAATTTGATCCGGGTGCTCGGTCGCACAGCATGGGAAATGCTTCAGTAGGATTATCCGATGATGTGTGGGCGATCTTCTCCAATGTCGGTGGTCTTTCTCAGCTTGATCGTTCAGAAGTATCATTCTTCTATTCACCGCAACCGTTTGGTGTTCCAGAACTTTCTTTGCAAGCAGTAGCCCTCGCATTGCCGACGACGTTCGGTATTATAGGTGTTTCGGGTAAACGGTATGGCTTTGAGTTATATCGGGAGTTCTCCGGTTCTCTTTCCTATGCGAACAACATTTCACAGGTTGGTATCGGTATGGCGCTTGTATATCATTCCATTACAATTCAAAATTACGGTTCTGCCAGTACTCTAGGCATCGACATTGGATTCCATATTCCTATTATTGAACGACTCAATCTCGGTTTCTCGGCAAAAAATATAAACGCACCTACTCTTGGATCTTCAAAAGAAAAACTTCCCCATATATTTTCGACAGGACTCGTCTATCGACCCATCGAGAAATTCAGTATTTGCGCAGATTATCAGAAAGAATTACGATACGATGCTTCGCCTCGGTTTGGTTTTGAATATTGGATGGTCGAGGAAGTTGCTTTACGCGGTGGAGTTTCCAATGAGCCGTCACTGTTCACGGGAGGATTTGGAGTGAGGTACCTTCTCTTCCAAGTTGATTATGCGTTTTCATCTCATCAGGAGCTGGGCGGCACTCATCAAGTTTCAATATCAATTCGTTGGGGAAAAGGTGAAGAATAATCTTCTCTGGATTATTGCAGTATTTGTTCTTGGTAATTGCAGTAATGGACTTTCCCAGCAGGATACAGCGGTTCAACGAGATACAATTGAGACAGAAGAAATATTAGAAGCTTTATTGGAACAGTCGTCTGAAGAAGAGGATTCGCCTATCCTCGATATACTTACATCCCCGTTACCGCAACTGAGTTTTTCACCGAAGTTCAATGTTCGCTCACGTTTATATCAGCGGCTGCAACAATCCCGTGGATATGAGAATTCAGAATATCTTGGGTCGAGGATATCGTCATATCATCGTTTACTGATTAGGACAAACAGTAACTTTTCTGGAGGATTCCTCATCGATAAAGATGCGGGTGAACCGAGGGTGAATGATTTCACCTCTGGACATCTTCAATTCACAACATCTGGGCTCATTAACAATGTCGTGGTAGGTGATTATATCATCGAAGTGGGACAGGGTCTGGCGCTTTGGCGTGGGTTTGATTTTTCAAAAGGCGCCGAAGTTGTTTCTCCTGTGGTAAAAGAGGGGCGTGGGTTGATACCGTATCTTTCATCAGGTGAAGCAGCTTTTTTTCGTGGAGCTGCATCGAGAATAATCAGCAGCCCATTGGATATTATCGCATTTTATTCTGTCCGATCGAGAAGCGGCTCGATCGATTCAAGCAACCGAATAACCTCTTTATCCACTTCGGGATACTTTCGGACAGCATCTGAGCGGGAGAGAAAAGATAACCTGAATGAAAA
>DASRUF010000194.1:0-9311 GCA_035655575.1 Bacteroidota bacterium
AATTGTCCTTCATCTCCTTCGATAATAACTGGATCAGGAGAAAGGTTTGTGCGAATCTGAATGGCTCTTGACGTCGTGGCTTCAAATAATCGGATGGTTTGATCAATAACAGAATTCATATCCACCAGACGGATGTGTGGGTTACTCTTACGAGCAAACGTGAGAAGTTGACGTGTAACGGCAGCCCCACGGCGCGACGTTGTCTCGATGAGGTCAATATATTTTAACCAACGGGTATCCTCTTTAAGTTTACGACGCATGATTGATGCGGAACCTAAGATTGCTGTGAGAATGTTATTGAAATCATGCGCAATGCCGCCTGCTAAATTTCCAATGCTATCGATCTTCTGTGCCTGAAGAATCTTCTCCTCCATTTTTTTTCGCTCGGTGATATCCCGTAAGACCATACGAGCAATGATCGCTTTGCCATCACCATCATACACGAGCGAAGTATTGAGGTTCACATCGATCAGGGATCCATCATGCCGCTGAACTTGTCCTTCAATTTCCTTCAATTCTTTTCCCTCTTCGAATATTTTTTTGAGATGAGCACGAACATGATCATGCTGAGAGGTTGGGTAGAGCGACAATAGCGGGCGACCGATGATGTTTTCTTTGGGTATTCCAAGATGTCTGCTTTCAGTCACATTGCAGCTCACAATGATTCCATTTCGATCAACGCTATGATACATATCAGGTGAATTTTCATACAAATCCGCATAGAGACGTTCCGAGTTCTTAACTTGTTCGAAAAGAGATGCATTATTCAAGGCAGAACTAATTTGATTACCGAACGCCTGAATCAAAGCAATCTTTTTCACTTTGAATTTTCGATCCTCCTTGCTCGCGATAATCAACACTCCGGCAAAATTTCCATGACGGAAGAGAGGAATCGATGCAATGATTTTAAGTTGTTCATCTCGACATGCAGCGGAGATAGTGTCGCCGATCTTTTGGTCATTAGTATTCAGAATTCCCGGTTCTCGAATCCAGAACAATTGTTCGTTGGTTAGTGCGATATCGGCGGGGAAAAATTTTGCTGCTGTTCCAAAATGATGTTTCAGATGGAGTGTACCATTATCAGAAAGGTAAATCCACCCACAATCGGCACGCATGAGTTCCATAGCTCTCACGAGAGCAGATTGGAGAACATAGTTAAGCTCGACGGAATGATTCACTGCCTCAGTGATGGCATTAAGCTCCATCAGTTCTCTCCTCTGTTCCTCGAGCATACGTCCATATTTCAGGGAGAAGAATACACTCACATAGCCGATTATTCCCACGGTGATAACGCTGATGAAATCGAGCCATTGAAGCTCGTGGCCCGTTAAAAAATGTGCAGTAACGATCGTGACCATAGCTACAACGACAGCAGTCGATGCAACAACCTGAGATTGCTCAACCAAGCCCATCGTTGTGAAGAATCTACGAATCTGGCGTATAATTGATTTCATGATGTGTTCTCTTGGTTAGAATTTAATAAGAAAGGAAGTGAGAGGCAACCTGAATGGATGGTCTTTCAAAAGATGATTTTTGCTGCCGAAAAAGGGCATATCGAACAGCGGTTGGCGATTATTTGAGGGGTTAGGAAGGTGATACTAAAAGATACTCACACACTTCCGGGAGAGAGGCACTGAACTTCCACCGACGAAAACCGATCATTGATGTCAGGATCTCCCTGGAATATGAAAATAGGAATAATGAGAACTTCGTACACACATCACAGTCGGAACGGCGGGATTTGAACCCGCGACCCCTTGCACCCCAAGCAAGTGCGCTAGCCGGGCTGCGCTACGTTCCGATACCAATGCAAAAGGAAAAATTCAAAAGTAAAAAACTTTTAGCCTCAATCCATTGGTTCACTACCCATTATTCCGTTATTCCAATTCATTACGTCAACCGTACCAACAGTTCTTCCATAAACTTCTTTATTTCAATCATATCATTCCGCAACCGGTTGTCGGTTGTTTGTGTTGAAGGTGATGATGACACTGGTTGTTGATCTCCGATCAACTCTAATTGCTCTCCTGATTCATTCTCTGGAAAATATGTTTGAAGAACTTGTTTTGCACCCTCAATGGTATAGCGTTCTTCGCGAAGCAGCTTTTTGATATACAAGATGAGCTTTATATCGCGATTGGTATAGATGCGGTTGCCTGCCCGATTTTTTGAAGGCATCAACTGCTCAAATTCTGATTCCCAGTACCGCAATACATACTGCTCCAGATCGGTAATCTTGCTTACTTCACTGATCGAGTAGTAGAGCTTCTTAATGCCAAGTTGTTTCATAATAGTATATGGTGTTAGTTAGTAAGCTGTTTTATTAAAAATACATAAATTCTGTTGGAAAGGCAACCATTGAAAGTTCTCGTAACAAGTATAATTGTTCAATTTTTGTGCGCTGTTGCTTGATTATTTTCGATCAGAGCAAAACCTATTACGACATTCTCAGAATGAGAAATCGAGACAAGAACACGACTTCCCTTCAATAACTCTTTTACATTACCGTACAGAACAATCGTTGGTCTTCCAGAGGTATCGTTTATTATTTCGACATCTTTCCATCGAAATCCGCCGCTCCAGCCCGTGGTTAGGGCTTTAGCAACGGCTTCTTTCACTGCAAATCGCGCTGCGATATGTGGTGTAGGATTTTTCTTCGATTGAGCATACAGCAATTCATTATCTGTAAAAATTCTTTTCAGAAATGCCGAACCCCAAGTATCAATCGCACGCTGCATGCGGGGAATTTCAACAACATCAACACCGACACCTTCGATCACCGTGATACGCCTCCTGTTGAATTTTCCTTTTCAATGATCCGAATTAATTCCTTGATGTCATTAAGCTCAAAGTCTGCATGTGATTCAATAGTTCCGAACGTGTCACCATAACGTGCGAATGCGGTTTTCATTCCAATATTTGCAGCTCCCACTACATCACGTTCTGCCCAATCACCGACCATAATTGTCTCCGTTGGTAGGACCTTTAAAAAATCAAGCACCTTCCGAAAAGGACCCGGCTGTGGCTTCCGTTCGCCGGTGTCGTCGAACGTCACCACACAGTGGAAGATATGATGTAAATTCAAATAACACAACCGCAGCCATGCTTCTCGAGCCGGTGCGTCCGATACGACAGCGAGTAATAATCCACGTTGAAGTAATTCAATCAACGTCATGTACACATGCGGATAAGGTACTAACGCCGCTTCTCGCGCCCTTCGATAGGCAATTATTCCTGCTGAAAGAATTTTATAATTGACTTTATTGAAAACATCGTAAAGCAGCTGATCGAAAACATTTTGAAATTCAATCCCGCGTTCTTTGTAGATTGCATCAATGCGAGCTTTTACTTCTTCGGCTGGAAGGTTGAGTCCCGCATCGATCATTGCATGAACGGCTGCATCGATTGACTGTCTCTTCATTGCCATAAAATCAACGAGTGTATTATCGAGATCGAAAACCACAGCTTTTATCATCGGATATTATTTCACCTTCGATGCTTTTGCAACTTCATCCTCAATGAATTGCCGAAGGATTGGTTTGATATAGATGTTATCAATTCCAAAATCATTCAATGCCTGTGCGAGCGTTGAGGCCTTTTTCGCGTCGTGAAATCGCTTATTAATCAATAATATTTTCTGATCCTTGAGAATACAATACCCTCCTTCAAAATCCCCTTTTTCATAGCGTAATTGAACGCCCAAATGTTGTGTTAATTCTTCCAATTCATTTAGGAGCTGAAGATGATTCATTGCTGCAATTTGTGATCATTAATGCAAAAAATAACAATCCAAGAATAACCATTTCTATGCTGAAAATCAACCATTTCTATTATTCATTCTGATTCGATTGCTGAGACAGTGAATCTAACTTCGTCCTTGCGATGGAATGATCAGGTACGTGTATAAGAATTTCGTTGTAATATTCCTTCGCCATCAAAGGTATCGATGTCTTCCTGAAAACTTCTGCCAGAAATAACATCGCCTCAATATTTGACGAATTCTCTCTTAAGGCTCGCTCACCTGCATCTATCGCTTCCTCGTACAGCTCAATTTTCTTGTATTGATTTCCAAGAGCCAAATGAATATTACTTTGCTCAATTGAATTCTTTGCGACTTTGAGTGATTCATTCAATGCCACGACATTATGAAATACTCGAACAACCGTATTTGTGCTGTCTAACTGATCAAGTTTTGTAAGATATTTTCTTGCCCTCGACGTGTCTCCAAGGGAATAATTGAAGTGAAAACTCCAGAGTAAACCTGTGAAATACGGTGTATCTGCCTCGAACAAATCATTGACTAAGCGACAAGCACGCCGATAATACCCTTGCTTCCAATATGTTAATGCAGCTCCAAAGGTTTGAACGGTACGGTTTTCAGGACTAGATATATTTTTGGCTAATCGTAAAACCTGCATTGTGTGTAATTGTTCTCGAGCTGGTAAAATATAACCCAACGATTGCGGTAAGTTGAAGAGTTGTTGATAATGCTTGACTGCTTTACCCGAATCTCCCATCATCGCAGAGGTGATGATTAATTGATAGAGAAGATCTGGTTGATATGGATAATGTAAAAGTGCGCGTTGAAAGATCTCATGTGCTTCTTCGTATCGTTCATTGAGGAGAAGTGATCGACCCTTCAATATTTGACTGCTTAAACTTAATGAATCAGAATCGATGGCAAGATCAATCCGCTTCCCGAGTTCTTTAAATTGCGAATGAACTCTAAACAAATACAAATGTGATATCTGAATAAGGGGTTCAAACCAAAAACGCTTCGATTCTTTCATGAATATTTCAATCTGTGTTAGATCACCCCAGTTGACCGGTGTGAGCAAATAATCTATTTTATTGTCACGGAGATTGATATCAAACGATGGAACAGAGAACGTACGATCAATGAGCAATACTTTTCTACCTCCCGAAAACAAGGCAGCTTCTTTGAGTGGACATGCAAGTGAAATATTTTCTGGTAAATTTTTTGCAATCCATTTTTCCACCAGTCGCCAAGGTGTTTGATAATAACTTGGAAGGTCGAAGCGCTGCTGAGGGTCATCAGTTGATGAATGGAGATATGATATATTCGCAAAAAGGATTTGATGAATGCTGGCGAGGTTTGGTACTATCATCAAGAAACAAGCGGTAACAATTATTCTTCCTCTCAATATCCTTGATAAAAAATTTGATTTTTGAACCAACAAACGGATGGTCGAAATTAGGTAAAAGATGATCAATGGGAGAAGAGGGAATATATAACGAAGATCATGCACGGGGAATGCAAAGATAATCAGAACATACGACGTAAAGAACAAACAGCGAAAAAGCGCCGTACCCGATTGTTTAAAATCATGATACATCCCTATGAAGATCGTCAAGATTGTCGCAAGCTTTACAAAAAAACCTACCTCATTTAACGTTGATTCAATCATCTGGTAATAGCTAAGATGCTGACCAGATAAATCGACTTGCGGCATGACGTTTAATGGGATTAATACAATCCCCCCAATCATGTCAAAATATTGTTGAATATTCACCCAGATTCTGGTTATTGCTTCTGATATGAAGTTAGTTTCCGCCGTGGGAATGAACTCTAGTAAGGTCAAATTAGGGTTACTCGAAACCACTCCTTCTGTAGCTTCGATGAGAATCGCATTTCTCAAATACCACAAACCCAAACATATGCCTGCACCCAATAGCGCAGCAATTCCAAATTTTATTCGTTTTCGAAAGAAGAAAAATATCGCCGCAGCAACAACCGCAGCTACTCCGACTTCTCGCAATAATGGTAAAAGTGAGATTACCGTAAGAAAAATAATAATTACTTTTCTGCGATGATCACTCGATACAAAATATTTTTCGAGGTAGAGAAAAAGAGCAACCAAAAGCATGATGAAGGGTGCCTCAGAAAGTGCCTCGGATGAATAGATTAACATTAATGGATTCAATGCTAACATTACCGTACTCAATATCGCCGTGGTTCGACCGAAACTCAGCAATATCCATCGGTAAAATAAAACAAGTGCTGTGAGACCAAATATCAACGTCCAGATTTTTACAGCGATCAAGGACATTGGAAAGAAAAACTCGATGGGTGCGAGCAACAGCGGATACAGGGGTGGATTGATGCTGAACCTTTGCGGCACCGGCTGAGAATCATCCACAAAACCCTTCCCATGCGCAAGCGAATTTCCAAATATCACATATCGACTGCTATCGGGAGTATAAAGTGAAAGATCATTCAGGCGTAAAATTCCTAATGACAGGAAGAGAGAGCAAAGCAAGAAGAGACCAGCCTGCCCTTTAACTGAACGGAATAATCGTACCATCTAACTGGTTATTCAGGTAGGAATTTCACTCGCTTTTTGCGATTGGATACGATGAAAAGGTCGAAAGAGAACTAAGCCAATGATGGTGTAATAGCATAATAACCCAATCATCGGAACCCCCTTCAGTGCAGCCAAACGATGAATGAAAAGCTTCCGGAACTCAACAAGGTCATTTGAGCCGATGTAATCCAAATGCCACATCCGTGCATCCAGAACGATCGTATATATTTCAACGGGTGTGAATAAATAAAACAAGATTGCACTCATCATTAACCAACCATGCTCTTTAAATTTTAAATCGGATGCTCTAAGGAAAATAGAGGCGGAGATCCAAACAATGAGATAGGCTATATTGACAACTAGAGAACTTTTAGAAATAATTCCGAAAACAGTACGCTCGACATATGGATGAATGTTTGGTTTAAAATCTAAAGTCCAAGGAGTCAAGAGGGCTGATCCCACCATTGCTCGAATATTAATTCCCCCGAGCCATAAAATTGTGGCGATGATCAGAACGAGAAGTGATATTTGAGATAATCTGGATGTCATAGTTTAAATTGTTCTATCGCTGGCGGTCTTTATCGAGGGAATAGTTTTTGATCCAACTCAGTTCTCTGAGAAGGGAAAATAAGTTATTTAAACTTTCTTGATTAAACGCAAGAAATCGATGCATGAAGGATCCCTTCACTTCATCAGAGCTTTCCTTTATCAGTGTACGCAGAAGTGTCGATGTTTTTTCAAGGTTTTCAGTCAATTCAGTGCGTAATTTCAATACTTCATCGCTGTCCGAACCAATTCGTTTCAGGATCTGCTGAGCATTGGTGATAAATTTGGCAAAAAAAATGATCTCGTCGAAAAGTTTTTTCATGCCACGCGATTCTGAGAGTTCGATAAGCAACCCCATCTCATCGCGAAATAGAAATTTTCGTTGAGCAAAGTGCTCAACTTCGTTCAGAAAAAGAGTTGTCGATGCGAGGGGGGACATCTCAATAGATTGAATTGAAGCCTCGATATCAAGCTGGCAGGAGAACTGAGAATGTTGACCCAACTCCAACCTTACTCTGTACGCTGACCCTACCACCATGGGCTTCAGTAACATGCTTAACGAGTGCTAAACCTAAACCTGAACCTTTTTCATTCACGAGCGGGACGTTCTTTGTCTGATAAAATTTATTGAACAATTTTGATAAATCCTCTTCGGGAATTCCGACACCTGAATCTTTGATATCCACTTTGATACATCCCGCTCCATTTTTCGCGACTCCATCGCATTGTTCAATTTTGGTCGCCGCCACGGTAATCGTGCCATTGTTTGGGGTGTATTTCAAAGCATTCGAAAGAAGATTACTAAATACCTGACTTACTCGTTCCTTATCCAGCGAGAGACGGGGAATTTTATCAAGATTGAATTCAACATTAATCTGCCGTGTTTGAGCGATGAGTTGAGCCTCCTGGACAAGTGGAGTGAGCAGGTCGGATAAATCCACATCTTCGAAATTGAATTTCATCAATCCTGCTTCCATTTTTGCCACATCCAAGAAAAGATTCACGAAGCTATTGATTCTGTTTGTTGCTTGTGTAATCATCCCAAGAGCTTCACGTTGTCGTTGAGATAATTCTGCGGAGTTTTTCGCATGAACAATCGAATAACAGCCCGCCTTAATCACTTGCAATGGAGTTCTCATTTCATGCGAAATTTCCGACATCATTTGCATACGCATTTCATCGAGTTGTTTCAACTTATCACTCATGAGATTAAATGCCAGTGTCAGATCTGCCACTTCATCGTTCGTAGTAACGGCTACGGTTTCAAAATGTCCTTCACCAACTTTTTCGGTCCCAGCTTTGAGTGCCTGGATTGGTTTCGACAACGTTCGTGCAATAATTACTGCCGCAGCAAGTGCCACACTGAGGGATAATATCAAAACGATATAGGCAGTGCCAACTGCACCTGACATTTGCTTCTCCAATCTTTTCAGTCCTCTGCTCAGACTCGGAAGAGACGCATCGTTGATGTTATGGAGTCGGCTTTGTATGGAATCGCTGAGCGGCTGGCATTGTTGAAAAGCAATCAAAGGATCGGACTGTAAGTCTTGCTTAACAAGAGAGCTCTGTGATTGAACACATTCCTGAATCATCCGATGAAACTTTGCTATTTCTTCGACGAAAACTCTCATATCACTTCGGTCGGTAAGATGGTTTAATGAATCGCATTCATTATTAAATCGATTCATGACCAACATCATCGTCTTTTCATGAGTAGGATCTCTCGAAGTCAGATATTTTAATATAGCCGCATTTTCTGTTTGCAACGTGTTTTCTATCGAAAGCGAAAGCGGGAGTAGACCAAACTCAGTTTGGTTTGGTGAAAATAATGGTTTCAGTTGCATGAGGATAACAATACTGAAACCAATCATGACGAGGATGATTCCTAAGAATCCACCCATTATCTTTGAGAAAAGCGAAATACGTGGCCGTAGTGGGGGCGTCATAGACTATTATCCAGACATGATTTCATTAACTAACCCAGAATATGGCTATCAGAACTATGATGGGACAACTATTTTAGTACTCCAGAATAACTAATATTTACGGTTACTTAAGATCACTTCAAGTATTTGTTTCAAAGATAGGCGAGAAAAATGAAAAAATCAAATAATCATAATACTGAAAATTCTCAACTGTCTCTTCAATATTTGAGCAATGGCATGGTCTCTTTCTAATTCCTCTCGAATTCTTAAATTTTTTTACATTAAGAGTTGCAATAATGTAATCCGTTCCTTATAATTAAATGGTTTCTATCATTTCGATATCATATGATAATAAATAACTGTTCTTTAAATTATCGCCCACTCTGAAAGGAGAAATGAGAATGTCAGGATTTCGCCTGTTTACGAGTTTTCTGATGATTCCACTTGTTACGATCGGTTTAGTTGCACGCGATGATAATGCTGCAAAGCCGTACGACTTCTCACCAAAACATTT
>DASRUF010000195.1:0-19028 GCA_035655575.1 Bacteroidota bacterium
GCTCGGCTGCCATTACGATAAAATCGCCTGCCACTTCGAGGTCTAATTCTTGTATGTAATGGATGTAATCGAGAAATTCCTTTGTGATTTTGGCGATGGGAATATTATAGATATCGAGTTCATCTCGTTTGATAAAGAAAAGGAGAAGATCAAGCGGACCTTCGAATTCTTGGAGTTTCACCCTGTACATTATTTCTACCTTTAACCCTTAGGAATGATCAAAGTGAAGGTAAGATACAAATCCACTCGTTAAAATCCAACGGTGGGAATTCGTAGAGTATTATCCAATTCCCATAGCCTCGTGAACTCCAGCCATAGTGTGTTGTGCAACTTGCTTTGCACGATTTTCTCCATCATTGAGGATGTCTCGTACTTCGTTTTGGTGTGATTCGAAATGAACACGTTTATCACGTATAGGTTCAAGGTAACTAATGATTTTATTCGCCGCATTCATTTTGCATTCAACGCAACCCAGGGCGCCACTACGACAACCTCGTTCAACCTCAGGTAGCTCGGTTTGATTGAATTTTTTGTGGTAAGCATAAAATACAAGACAGACCTCGGGTCGTCCGGGGTCATTCTTACGGATTTTTTGTGGATCAGTAACCGCTTGGCTCATTTTCTTTTGTATTAGGTCGGGGGGATCCGATAACAGAATCGTATTGCCCGCTGATTTACTCATCTTCATCTTGCCATCTAAACCGGGTAGCCGTGGAAACGAAGTTAGCTTTGCCTCAGGTTCAGGAAAAACTCGACGATATTGGGTATTGAAACGACGTGCGATTTCACGTGTGATTTCTACATGCGGCACTTGATCTTCTCCAACGGGAACAACCTCGCCTTTATAAAGTAAAATATCTGCAGCTTGAAGAACGGGATACCCCAAATGTCCATAGGAAATATTCTCAATGCTCAGGTCCCGAACTTGATCCTTCACGGTTGGATTGCGCTCGAGTCGGGCACTGGTGATTAACATTGAAAAGATCAAATGTAATTCAGTGTGCTCTTTGATTTGTGATTGACGAAAAACTGGACTTTGTTTTGGATCAATACCCGCTGCAAGCCAATCAATCAACATTTCAAGTGAATTGCGATTGAGTTTAGTTGTATCGAGATCAGTAGTAAGGGCGTGATAATCAGCAATGAGGTGAAAGTTCTGATAAGTAGTCTGAAGATTAACCCAGTTTTCCAATGCGCCTACGAGATGCCCCAAATGGAGCTTTCCCGTTGGGCGCATTCCACTTAAAATTCTTTTCTTGTTTGGCAAGAATAATCAATCCTTGAGTTATTCCTCAGTGATGCTGAGGTAACGGCGAGTAAGATCACAAATAGGGAATTAATTCATGAATAAATATGGTTTCCAGCGTTCATCAAGAGTCCCGACGAAGTGTCGGATGAATGTTACATGGTTGGGTCTCATTGGTCGACGAAGAAGTTTCATGTGGGAGTCTTCCGGTGTTCGATCTCCCTTTCGATTATTGCACGAGACACAAGCCGTTACAAGATTTTCCCACGAGTCCTCCCCCAACCTTGATTTAGGAATGATGTGATCGACTGTTAATGAAACATCGTTACGACCGCAATATTGACAGCGGTGTCCATCACGACGTAGAATGTTCTTTCTCGAGAGAATAATTTTCTTGTAGGGAATGTGTATGTATACGCAGAGTCGTACAATACTTGGAAATGGGACCGACATCGAGATAGAATGAATGGCTTTCCCATCGTGTGCTTCGACCAGCTCTGCCTTTCCTAGAAACAAGAGAATGATTGCTTTCTTTACGTTGCAAACACTCATCGGCTCGTAGTTCTGGTTAAGGATGAGAACCTTACTGCTTAATTTTCCGTTATGATGAGCAACATAATGTGAACTGAAGACGACGAAACCTCCTTTAGTGTTCCTATGTATTTTTCTTAGTTATAATGAGATTGTGAGTAAAATATATCATATTTCACGACTTTTGTCAAGCAAGCGAATTGATATGTTTTAAATACTCTGTTATCTGGTTTCCGATCAGGGCATTGGCTTTCCATCCAGATCGCAGAGGATTACCTCTCCTAAATTCAACGCAGTAATATTTTCTTTGACCTTTGACAGATCACCAACAACTACTATAGCCATGGTAGAAGTATTGAGATATTTCTGCGCAACGCGTTGTACTTCATCACGGGAAATTGCTTCGATGTTTTGCATATACACATCGAAGTAATTTTCAGGTAATTTAAATAGCGGAATGTTATGGAGCTGGGATGCGATCTGAGCCGGAGTTTCAAAACCGAGAGCAAAATTACCGATTAATCCATTTTTTACGTACGATAATTCGTCTTGTGTCATTCCCTTTTCGCGCATGAGGTTAATTTCGTTAAGGAATTCCTGCAGTGCGCTATCGGTTTTATCGGTGAATATACCGCCGGAAGCGCTAAAAGGTCCAGCCCCCTTTCTGAAACTAAATGAGGATCGTGCTCCATAGGTATATCCATGTCTTTCGCGGAGATTTAAGTTGATACGACTCGTAAACTGTCCGCCAAGCATTCGGTTCATAACAAGAACCGGGAAAAAGTCCGTGGTACTCCGAGCCAATGCGGGATAGCCAATCCGGATTTCCGATTGGGCAGAACCGGGTTTATTAACGAGGTAAACTCGCATCCGATCTGGTTTGCGTGAATCGGAAATGGTAAATGAGGGAACTTCTTTCGACTTCCAATTTGCCAGTGCCTTCTCTAATTTGGGAATGATCTCACCAAGTCTCACGTCGCCAACAATGATCAGAGTAGAATTGTTGGGACGATAATAATCCTGATAAAAATTCACGAGGTCAGTTCTTGTCATGGCATTCAAGCTCGGTTCAGTACCTGAAGGATTATTGCCATAGGGATGGCTTGAACCATAGAGTATGTATGAGAATACATTCTCTGCAATAATCGGTGGTTGATCACGTTGCTGAAGGAGAGAGGTCAGTCGTTGTTTTTTAAGTCGATCGAATTCTTTTTGAGGAAACGTTGGATTCTGCAGCACGTCTGAATACACGGCTAATGCTTTGTCCATGTGTTTTGTCAGCGTGGTAAGTGTCATGAATGAGCCATCGAAGCTCGCGCCCACTCCGAATGATGCACCGATAGACTCTAACTCTTCTGAAATTTCAAGTGCATTACGTGTCGTTGTGCCTTCATCAAGTACATCGGCGGTCATTGATCCGACGCCGGGAAGGATTGTAGGGTCATGATCGGAGCCAGCCTCAATCACGAGATTGAAGGCGACTGTTGGTAATTCATGGTGTTCAACGAGCCATATGTTCAATCCATTGGTTAAGGTTGCTTTCTGGATTGCAGGGAGTTGTATGCTTGGTGCAGGTTTTGATGTTGGTTTTTTCGTACGGTCAATATCTTCCCTTGCAAGGCTTACATTTGTTATGAGTGAAGTAAGTAATAATATTGCCATAGTAATTGTTCTCATGATATTCATGGGGTCATCCTTTTCACATAGTTTTTTGAGCTGCAAGTTCCGGTTTTCCAATCGGAACAACACTTAATACAACTTTAGATTGAGTTAGGTGCTTCCGCGCAACCGTGAGCACTTCATTCGGAGTGATTCCTTTATAAAGATCGAGCTGTCGGTTGATATTATTCGGATCACCAGTGTACATATAGTAGGAGGCTAACGACGTAGCTTTTCCAAGGACGGTCGTGACGCTGCCAACAGTCGCCATGCTATTGAATCTCTGTGCCTCGATGGCTGTAAGGACTTTTTCGATCTCTTTTTCAGTTACACCGTTCGTGAGAATATCGTTGAGGACCGAATCGACGGCAGTTTGCATTTCTGTGAGATTACGATCGGGTTTTGCGGTTACTTGAATTTGAAATGAACCTGCAATTTCAGCACCCTCCTGGAAAGCGAAAACCGATTGAGCAGTTTGTTTTTCATACACGAGCGGTTTGTAGAGACGAGAATTTTTTCCAAAACTTAAAATGCGGGCAAGAACATCCATCACTGCATCTTCTCTCGAATTATTTGGCGCTGAATGCCAGGAGACGTAGAGTCTCGGAAGTTGTACCTTATCTTCGAATGTCATCCTTTTCTCTTCAGACATTTTAACAGGAGTCACTTGTGGTCGTTCGATATCTCTTCCGCTCTCTATCGATTCAAAATATTTTTCGATCATCGGTTTTGCTTCAGAAGGTTTGAAATCTCCCGCGAGCACGAGGCAGGCGTTTTTCGGAGCGTAATATGTTTTGAAGAATTCCTTGACGTCCTCTAAAGAAGCTGCACTTAAATCTTCCATATATCCGATGACGGGCCAATGATAGGGATGGGTTTCCGGGTAAAGCGCTTTTGCGATCTTTTCACTTGCAGTACCATAGGGTCGGTTGTCATAATTCTGTCTGCGTTCATTTTTCACGACATCCCGTTGGTTGTTTAATTTTTCTTGTGTCATTGCAGGGAGGAGAAATCCCATGCGGTCAGATTCGAGATACAGGGCAAGCTCGAGATGATTACTTGGCACAACTTCGAAGTATGTTGTTCCGTCTTCGGTGGTGAAGCCATTAATGTTGGCGCCTATTTCTTGCAGCAGCTTGAAATGTTCATCATCGCCAACATGTTGTGAACCCTGAAACATCATGTGTTCAAAAAGATGAGCAAATCCTGTCCGTTTCAGCTTTTCGTTTTTTGAACCCACATGATACATAGTAACAACCGCGATAACCGGTGACGAGTGATCTTCGTGGAGGATCACTGTCATACCATTTTTTAGTTGGTATTGGTCAAACTTAATATTGAGCTGAGAAAATGTTATTCCACTCATTGCAATCGCCAAGATTAGTAAAATTAATATATGTTTCATAGAAGTTACCCTTCATCCTGATGAAGTTAAGATTCGTGGTGAATAGAAGTGAAAGAATCTACCGTTTTTTACGATGAGAGGCAAACTTGATCAGGTAGATTGTAATGAAATCGAGAATTTAAAAGCTGTGGAACCACACACCGTATTCTTTGAATCTCCTTCGTTTTTTTGGTATATTTTTGATGTATGAACCCACTTTCCTGTATTATTTTCGATATAGATGGTACGTTGACGGAAACGAATGAGTTGATTTTTGCAACATTCAACTTTGTAACGGAAAAATACATTCAAAAAGTTTTTACTCCATCGGAAATTACAGCAATGTTTGGTCCTACCGAAGAAGTTGTCATCGAAAATCTTATCGGGCGGGATCGTCTTGATGATGCTGTAGAAGACTATTTTTCCTTCTATGAAACTCATCACCCCAAGATGGCGGATGCGTATAAAGGAATAAGAGAGGTTTTAGAACATCTCAAGAGTCAAGAGATACTTCTTGCAGTATTTACTGGTAAAGGTAAGAGAGCGGCATTAATTACTTTAGAGAAGATTGGGATTAAAGGCTATTTCGATATCATTGTTACTGGCAACGATGTCAACAACCATAAACCCTCGGCGGAGGGAATTCGGAAAGTGATGACGAGATTTGAATTGCTTCCCCATGAAGTATTGATGGTTGGCGATTCGATTGCCGATGTGAAAGCAGCTCGTGACGCAGGCGTTACCATTGCAGCAGTGCTCTGGGATTCTTATTGCAAAGAGAAAGTGATGGAAATGAAACCAGATTATTTTTTCCACAGTGTTGATGAATTTTCGGACTGGTTGAAGAAAATGATTTCTCCAAAGGAGCCAAATACTAATGTTCGATCATCGATCAAGTAAGCTGATAACACTGATCGCTCTCCCGGTGATCGTTTTAATATTCTATTTCACCGCAAGCTCTCATTTTGATTATACACCAGATGATACATATATCTATCTTCAATATGCTAAGAATCTTCTTCATGGTGGTGGGGTATCGTTCAATGCCGGTGAATCATCATATGGATTTACAAGCCCACTCTGGTTATTGCTCATCTCATTTGGCGGACTGTCAGGAGTAGATGTTTACATCGCGGCTAAAACAATTGACCTTTTTTTTGCAAGCATTGCTATCATGATTTTTTATTTCCTTGCTTTCGAAGTTATTCGTGATATCATGGTTGCGGTGGTAGCAACACTTGCCTTTTCATCTCATTCATGGCTACTCAGGTGGGCAGGAACGGGGATGGAGACATCGATCTCGGTTTTACTTATTCTGGTGAGCGTTCTGTTTTGTCTGCGTAATGAGTATTTACTCTCTGTGATATTTGCTGCGCTTCTCACTCTCGCGAGGCCCGAATCATGTTTTCTCGTTCTCTTTATAGTGATAGACCTCTATGTGAATTCGAAAGATCGGCAGCACGCTCTCAGAGTGATACTGAAAATGATATGTATATACTTGATCGTGCTTTCTCCATGGTTGATTTATGCATATAACACGTTCCACACAATAATACCGAATAGCGGACTGACAAAGTCGTTACCAGGTTTTCATTTACAAGACATTCTCCAAAACATGCTAAATGTTTTTAAGATCGTTGGCGCATCGGATGGAATCGCTATTGTTGTCCTCTTAATCTGTGGATTGATTCTTTTTATACAATATCGAAGAAACCGTTTTGGGGATGTAAAGAACGAAGATGCTTTTTATATATGGCGACAAAGCATTGTTGCACTTAGTATGATTGCGGCGATTCCATCTGTGTACCTTGTTTTGAGGATTCCAGTCGTATCACGATATTTGTTATTAGTTTCGCCGCTAATTCTCATTTTTGCCTTTACTTATTTGTTTCGTGTTCTGCAATTATCAAAGTATCGACAATATACTTATGCTGGGGTTGTATTGTTTACAGGTTTTTTTATGGTGCAGAATCAAATGTTGTACCAACAGGTTGTTAAGCCCGGCATCGAAGCTTTTGAATTTGGGATGCAGACGAGTCTTATTCATATCGGTAAGTGGTTGAAACAGAATTCTGATAGCGGCGATGTTATTCTCTGTTGGGATGTTGGCGCAGTGGGGTACTATTCTAACCGAAAAATTTGTGATGGCACGGGGTTGGTGTCGCCCTCATTACCCAAATTAAAGGGTGAACAATTACCCGATGATCAATGGATTAATCGATATACAGCCCACTGTAATGCAAAGTATGTTCTCCATCGATCTTTGCAATCTGAAGAGTTGAGCAAAAACCTAAAATTGTTTCCAATGATGACAAGACCTTTTTATCGATTGGGCCTCTTAAAAGAGGATCTATATTATTATACACTCTATAAAGTGGTATCAGATCAATCAGAAATTAATCTTCTGGGGTCATCATGATGTCTAAACTTCGAGTAGGTGTAGTAGGGGTGGGCCATTTAGGATCGAAGCATGCAGAGTTATATAATGAAATTTCTGCGGCTGAATTTATAGGAATCTATGATATAGATAAATCTCGTGCTGATGCAACAGCCAAGCAGTATAAGATAAAAGCTTTTTCTTCACTCGACCAATTGCTTGGTGAAGTTAAGGCAATCAGCATCGTTACCCCAACGAGCACACATTTTGCAGTTGCCACCGAAGCGCTTCAACGTGGTGTAAATGTATTGATCGAAAAACCAATAACAAGCACAGTCATCGAAGCGGAGTCACTTCTTCAACTGGCGAAACGACATGGAGCAAAAATTCAAGTTGGACATGTGGAACGATTCAATCCAGCGATATTAGCTCTCGAAAAATATACAATAAATCCAATATTCGTTGAATCTCACCGCCTGGCACAGTTTAACCCTCGCGGAACAGACGTCGCTGTTGTGTTAGATTTAATGATTCACGATATCGACATTATTTTGAGTCTCGTTCAATCGCCAGTACGGAAAATCGAAGCAAATGGCGTTGCCGTTGTATCTGATAATATTGACATTGCAAATGCAAGACTCCAGTTCGAGAATGGCTGTGTAGCGAATGTTACCGCAAGTCGTATCTCGCAGAAAAAAATGAGGAAGATGCGTCTCTTCCAACGAGATGCATATATCTCCATCGATTTTTCTGAGGGTTTGGCTGAAGTGTTTCGTCTCGTAGATGAAGATGATCATTCTGTGCGAGCGACTATGCTGCTCGGTGAGATAAACTCTGGTAAAATGAAACGGAGGATCGTGTATGAACAACCGGAAGTGAAAGAAATCAATGCATTGAAGTATGAGCTTGAACAATTTGTCGATTCGATACAAAACGGACGAGAACCAATCGTGACAGGAAGTGAAGGCAAGGAAGCGTTACAAATAGCCCACGATATTATGGCAAAGATCAGTCAACAAAGTATTTCGTATTGAAGAACAATGACGGGAAAAGCAACGAAACATCTTTCTGTTACAAACGATATTATTCTTCGTATTGGGTCAATCGCAGACGAAGTCGGTGTCGAGGCTTATGTTGTTGGCGGGTATGTGAGAGATCAATTATTCAAGAAAATAAACTATACGGGTGCCGCCGCTGACGATGGGGAGATGAAAGATATTGATATTGTGGTTATTGGAGATGGAATCTCATTTGCGAATACTACCGCATCGAAAATGGGTAAAAAACAGATTATTATTTATGAAAAATTCGGAACAGCGATGCTTCAATTAGATGATCGTAAAGTGGAATTCGTTACAGCAAGAGAGGAACACTATGAACCGACGTCGCGGAAACCGAAAGTGAAGAAGGCATCCCTTCAGAGCGATCTTTCAAGAAGAGATTTTACCATCAATGCGCTGGCGGTTGCAATCAATGAAAAACATCTTGGAGAAATTGTCGATCCGTTCGATGGTGAGGATGATATAAGAAAAAAGATTCTTCGTACCCCACTCGATCCTGAACAAACATTTGATGATGATCCATTGAGGATGATGCGGGCAATTCGTTTTGCTTCACAATTTCGATTCCATATCGAAGAACGAACCCTCGAAGCAATTCGTAAAAAGGCATCTCGGATTACCATTGTGTCGGTCGAACGAACGACGGATGAGTTTTTAAAAATTCTTGCAACACCAACCCCATCGATTGGTATCAAATTACTCCTCGAGCTTGGGCTGACAAAGTTTATTTTTCCTGAACTTGATGAAATGGTCGGAGTTCAACAGAGAAAAGATTACCATCATAAGGATGTGTTTCTCCATACCATGAAGGTTATTGATAACATCTGCGATGAGACGGATAATCTCTGGTTAAGGTTTACTGCTCTTGTGCATGACATTGCAAAACCGAGAACTAAGGCTTTTGTGGAACGGGTCGGCTGGACGTTCCACGGACATGATGATCTTGGTGCTCGAATGATGCAAAGCATTTTCCGAAGGATGAAACTCCCGATGGATAAATTGCCGTATGTAGAAAAATTGATTCGACTTCATTTGCGCCCTATGGTTCTGGTAAGTGAAGAAATCACTGATTCTGCGGTACGACGGCTCTTGTTCGAAGCCGGTGGTGCAATCGATGACTTGGTGATGCTATGCCGAGCTGATATCACTTCACAAAACCCTGAACGAGTAACAAAGTATTTGAAGAATTACGAAGTCGTCCTGGCGAAAATGAAAGAAGTTGAAGAAAAAGACCGTCTTCGGAATTGGCAGCCCCCTATTCGGGGGAATGAAATAATGGACGTCTGTAATATTCAGCCGGGTCCATTGGTTGGCGTCTTAAAAAAGAAAATCGAGGAAGCCATCTTAGACGGACTGATTCCAAACGAGCACGAAGCGGCGTTGGTATATCTCCTATCGATTAAAAATAAGGTACTTCAAGAACATTCTTAAGTCTAATAAATCACATTTGTAACTTTTTAAGTTTTTTTTCGTTAATAAGGAAAAATCCCATGAATCCCATCTTTATCCTCTCTCTCTATATAATAAGATTAAAGGAGTCATTTATGAGAGTTATTAGCCTCCTCATGAGTCTCTCAATTCTGATAGGTGTCGGTGTTTATGCACAGGAATCGGTAACACTTTCTCTTGGACAGGCAATCGAACTTGCACTACAGAACAATATCTCTGTTATCCAAGCGGAAAATAATATTTCATCTGCGCATGGCAACGTGCTCGCAGCGTATGGCAATTACCTTCCCACGCTTTCCGCATCCGGGGGGTGGAATCGAAATCAGAGTGATCGAGCTGGTTCATCAACACAGATTGTAGGTGGTCAGGTGTTTACACTTCCGGCATCGTTCAGTGTAACCAATAGCTTTTCAACTCGATTGGATCTTAGTTATACATTATTTGATGGATTTGCCAGGGAAGCATCGTTTAACCGGGCAACTTCAAATGCCATATCAGTCGAACAACAAAGCCAGCGAACCCGTCAGTCAATAGTCTATCAAATGGAGAGTGGTTACCTGAATGTTCTTCGAAAAGAGCAGTTGGTCAAGGTAACTGAAGAGAATCTGAAGCGCAGTAGGCGCCAGCTTGAACGTATCACTGAATCGAACCGTGTAGGCGCATTAGCTCTGGCTGATGTTTATCGTCAGCAGTCACAAGTCGCGGCAGATGAGTTAAGTCTTATCAATGCACAAAATGACTATGATAAAGCTAAAGCCGATCTTGTCGCACTCATCGGTCTGGATTACTCACAGGAATATCATTTTTCTGACCCATCAATATCGACTGTGATTGATCAGAATGAGATTAACGCAACAACTGAAAAGTATAAAGATGTAACAGCGTTAACACAACGTGCCTTATCGTCTCGTCCCGATTACATGAGTACGAAGGAGGCATTTCATGCAAGTGAATCGGGTGTTACTGCCGCTCGAAGCGGTTATTTTCCCAGTGTATCCGCATCGGCGGGTTATGGCTTGTCAAATCCGGAGTTCTCGCGTATATCCGATAATAAAAACATCTCCTGGGGTGTTAATATTCGGTGGAATATTTTTGATGCCTTTCAGACAAACCAAGCATTACAATCGGCAATCGCTACCAAAAGAAATGCAGAGATTGCATTACTTCAGACAGAACGAAGTGTATCTGTGGAAGTGAAGAAAGCGTTGTTGGACTTAGATGCGGCACGGAAACAATTAGATGTGACACAAAAAGGGCTCGTCTCGGCTACTGAAGATCGACGAATTGCTGAGGAGCGCTATAATTTGGGCGCTGGCACACTGCTCGATTTACTCGTCGCCAATGCTGGCTTCGTTAATGCCAGCGCGAACAATGTGAACGCTTTTTACTTCTATGTAATAACGAAGAGAAATTTCGAGTACGTTCTTGGTGAGCGAACGTATTGAATGATGGGGAAAATATAATGTCAATGATTCGTTTATAATCTAAGGAGTTTAGAACATGCCTGCTAATGGAAAAAAATCGAAAAAGAAAATAATCATCTTCTCTATCAGTGGTGCGCTTCTCATCACTCTAACTCTCTTGGTAATCCTCGGGAGTAAGAAGGAACCCGTATATACTATTCAGACCGAAAAAGCCTTACGCCGCACGATCACACAAACAGTGACCGCAACGGGAAAAATCTATCCTCAAGTTCAAGTTATCATTACACCGGAAGTTAGTGGCGAAGTGATATTGCTTCCTGTCAAGGAAGGGATGAAGGTAAAGAGGGGTGATCTCTTGATGAGGATTAAGTCAGATATTTATACTGCGCTTCGAGATCGTGCCGTGGCAGCCGTGACTTCTGCAAAGGCGAATTTACAGCGGAGTGAATCTGAGTACAAACGAGCAAGTGAACTCTCCAGCAAGGGGCTGATATCGGAGTCAGATCTTGAGCAAGCAAAGACCTCGTATGAAGTAACGAGTGCCCAGAACGATCAAGCGCAAGCCTTATTAGACCAGGCAACGGAGGATCTTCGAAAAACATCTATATATTCACCAATGGATGGAACAGTGAGCCAGTTAAAAATCGAATTGGGAGAACGAGTGCTCGGGACAAGTCAGTTCCAAGGGACAACGGTCATGACCGTCGCTGATCTGACACGGATGGAAGCTCGCGTCGATGTTGGGGAGAACGATGTAGTGTCGATTTCGATTGGTGATACAACAAGAATTGAGGTTGATGCTTTTCCAGATCGAAAATTGACTGGTATCGTCTATGAGATAGGAAATACTGCAAAGGCAAAAGGATTAGGGACGCAAGAAGAGGTCACAAATTTTGAAGTACGCATCAACATACTTGAGAAAGAGGTTATTCTGCGCCCAGGGATGTCGATGACAGCAACGATCGAAACCGAAACGAAAGAAAACGTCATTACTGTGCCGGTACAGAGCGTAACGACACGATCGACGAATAAAAAGAAGCCGGAGGATAAGGAGACAAATGAGGGGGACGAGGGACTCTCCGATGACTCGCGGATAAAACAAAAAACGGAGAAACCTAAAGAGGTTGTCTTTGTTCTCGATAACAACATAGTCAAGATGGTGGAGGTTAAGCGGGGAATTTCTGATGATTCGTTTACTGAGATCGTTTCTGGATTAGAAGAAAATAAGGATGTTGTGTCGGGGAGTTATAAAACAATCAATAGAGAATTGGAAGATAGCGTGAAAGTTAAAGTAGATAATGAGAAGAAAAAAATCGCTGCGTCTTCCTCGAAGTAACTAATTCCATTCAACAACTTGGATAGAAAATATTATGAATAATTCTGTTGTAATTAATCTTCAACAAATTACGAAACAATATGACATGGGAGGCGCAGAGGAAGTTCATGCGCTTAGAGGTGTTTCATTGAAAATCCATAAGAACGAATACGTGGCAATCATGGGTCCTTCTGGCTCGGGTAAATCTACCTTGATGAATATCATCGGGTGTTTGGATACACCAACTTCTGGCTTGTATGAATTCAATGGCATCAACGTAAGCGAGATGAATGATAACCAACTTGCAAAAATTCGTAATAAGGAGATAGGATTTGTATTTCAAACGTTCAATTTGCTGGCACGTTCGAATGCACTTCATAATGTCGAATTACCCCTCATCTACGGAGGTGTTCAGTCGACAGAAAGGAAGCGGTTATCGCGATTTGCTCTCGAGCAGGTGGGGTTAGGAGATCGTGTCCATCATAAACCGAATGAGCTTTCTGGTGGTCAACGTCAACGAGTTGCGATTGCCCGTGCACTCGTCAATAACCCGTCGATTATCCTCGCAGATGAGCCGACAGGGAATTTAGATACGAAAACTGGAGATGAGATCATGGTGTTGTTCGAACAGTTACATGTGGAAGGGAATACGATCATCTTGGTCACTCACGAAGAATACATTGCCGAACATGCGCATAGAATTATTCGAGTACGCGATGGCCATATCGAAAATGACGAGAAGGTGGAAAAAAGAAAAACTATTAAGGTCGGGGTTAGTTAAAAACATTCATGTATTTTTTCTATGAAATAAAGGAAGGTCTTGTAATTGCCTTTCGTGCGATTCGCGCAAATAAAATGCGCTCTGTGCTGACGACACTCGGTATCGTCATCGGTATCGTTTCGGTGACGATGATGGCGACAGCAATAGAAGGTGTAAATCGAGCATTCGAAAAAAGTGCGTCCGCGTTCGGTTCGAAGGTCGTTTATATACAGAAATATCCGTGGGTCGGTGGGGATGACTGGTGGAAGTATCGTAACCGTAAGGATATGAAGTTAGAGTATACTGATTACATCATACGTCAGGCAACCCTTATTGATGTAGTAGCACCGGATGTTTCGACGATGAAAGATGCCCGCTATGCATCACGATCGATGTTGAATGTTTGGGTGACAGGAACTACCCATGAATATCAACGCGCTTCCGGTACCACAATTCAGGATGGGCGCTTTTTTTCGCAAGCGGAATCAGATGGTGGAAGACCCGTCTGTACCATTGGCGCCAATGTGGCTGAGACTCTCTTTCCATCTGTTGATCCCATTGGACAAACGATTAAAGTCGGTGGATATCCGTACAGAGTGTTGGCGGTATTTGAAAAACAAGGTGGTCTCTTCGGTGCATTCACCTCAGACAATAGAATTTATGTTCCTATTCAGTCATTTTTGAATCATTTTGGTTCACGTCGTGATGTGACGTTAAATATCCGCATCGCACAAAATGCCGATCTTGATGATGCAAAAGAAGAATTACGGGGCATCATGCGAAAGGTGCGTCACCTCAGACCGGGGCAAGAGGATGATTTTAATATTAATGAACAGGAACTACTCATGCAGGTGTTTCAAGGCATTACTGCGGTTATTGCAGGTGTAGGGTTTTTCATAACAGGATTATCATTGTTCGTGGGTGGTATAGGCATCATGAACATCATGTACGTTTCAGTTTCCGAACGAACGAAAGAAATCGGTATCAGAAAAGCGATCGGGGCACGGCGGAGAACGATCCTTCTTCAATTCCTCGTTGAATCTGCTCTGATCTGTCTCCTTGGTGGTATCATCGGTTTGATGATTGCTTATCCTTTGAGCCTGATTGCCGATCAACTACTTCCAACTGCCATGCCGATTTCAGTTGTTGTACTTGCCTTAATGGTATCTATTGTTGTTGGTGTTGTTTCTGGTTTTCTCCCTGCTTATCGGGCTGCAAAAATGGACCCGGTGGAAGCGTTGCGCTACGAGTAAACAATGAAAAACGAAAAATTCAAAATGCAAGTTGTTCGTTCGATCTTATTGTAATCCAATTTTTCACGTTACATTTTACCCATTGCAGTGAGACACCATGAACCAGGCAATCCAGACCATAGTATACGAGGTACGAGAGAGCTTGTTCATGGCGTTGATCGCTCTGCGGACGAACAAGCTTCGTTCGATCCTCACCTTGCTCGGTATTGCCGTCGGCGTTTTCTCGATAATCGGTGTGATGACGGCGATGGGTGTTCTCCTCAACAGCATCGAGAGTGGCATGAATGCGCTGGGAGTGAATACATTTCAAGTGCAGAAATATCCGATGTTTCAGACCGGCGATCCCAAGGAGTGGGCGAAGTTCCGCAACCGGAGAAAGATTACGTTTGACCAGGCACTCCGAGTGAAAGCATCCGCATCGATGGCAAAGGCGGTTGGTATTTTTTGCTTCGGAGACGAAAAGGTAGTAGCCACTCCCTCCGGGCAAAAAACTAATCCAAACGTCGCAATCTCAGGAAGGGACATTGAGGGATTCACAGCGAACAGTTGGACGATCGACGACGGCAGAGTGTTCACTTCAAGTGAGCTTGAGTTGGCGAAGCCAGTTGCCATCCTCGGATCTGGTCTGGTGAAACGGCTCTTCCCCAAAACAGATCCTATCAATCAAACAATCAGGGTCGACGGACGGCAATATCAGGTTATCGGTGTTGTGCAGTCACGGGGGAACATGCTGGGTGGTGACCAGGATTACTTCGTTGTCATTCCCCTAACCACATTCTTTAACATTTACGGGAAGGATCTCGATGTCTACATCAAAGTAGTCTCCTGGGACGCGGAGAAAATGGACGATTGCATCGAGCAGGTGACGTCCATCTTGCGCACCGCACGACATGTCCCGCCCGGTCAGGAAGACGATTTCTTCATCTGGTCGAACGACTCCGTCTTGACGCAGTTTAACGATTTGACAAAATACGTACGCCTCGGTATTTTGCTGATCAGTGCGATTGCTCTCCTTGCGGCTGGTGTTGGAATTATGAACATCATGCTGGTTTCTGTTACAGAGCGGACTCGGGAAATTGGTATTCGAAAGTCCGTTGGTGCAATGAAAAAAAATATCCTCACTCAATTTCTCTTAGAGGCAGTTGTGCTCAGTGAACTGGGCGGTATCATAGGAATTATCCTCGGTATTGTAGCAGGTAACATGGCTGCACTGCTTTTAGAAGTCCCGCCAGTCATCCCCTTCGATTGGGCTGCCATCGGATTCATCATCTGTTCCATTGTTGGAATTGTTTTCGGTGTCTACCCTGCTTGGAAGGCGGCGAGTCTTGATCCAATTGAATCTTTGAGATATGAATAGCCAGTGCAATTTGGGTAGCCCTATCCTCCTTGAAAATAATTCTTAATTTGTGTCAACGATGAATCGATCTCTTGAAGCGGTGTTCTTAGAAGTGAAAGAAAGTTTTATCATGGCATTAGTTGCTGTTCGAACGAACAAGCTTCGTTCTATTCTGACATTGCTTGGGATTGCGGTAGGTGTGTTCTCTATTATTGCAGTCATGACTGCGATGGGTGTCCTCGTGAACAGTATTGAAAGTGGCATGAGTCAGCTGGGTGCTCATACCTTCCAGATTCAAAAATATCCCGCCTTTCGATCTGGTGGTCCTCGTGAACGAGCTAAGCTACGCAATCGGAAAGATTTAAAGTATAGACATGGTTACCTTGTCAAAGAACATGCTACTCTGGCAAAATCAGTCGGTTTAGAATCGTGGTTTTTTGGAAGAGTTGTGGTTGCACAGAGTGGATTAAAAACAAATCCCAATGTTTCGATTGCGGGTGAGGACATCGAGGGTTTCACCACAAATAACTGGGATATCGGTGACGGCAGACTTTTCACGCAAGCAGAACTCAGCTCTGAAAAACATGTTGCAATTCTTGGCACAGGGGTAGTTGAAAAAATTTTTCCAAGGACTGATCCCATCGGTCAAACCATTCGATTTGATAGTCAGGAATATCAGGTTATCGGTGTTATCGAGCATAAAGGACAAATGCTCGGCGGCAATCAGGATAACTTCATAGCGATTCCTTTGACAACGTACTTCAATGTTTATGGTGAGAATCGGTCTATCCACATTATGGTGCAAGCGCTCGGTCCCGACACCTATGAAGATTGTGTGGAACAGGTTCGAGGAATTCTTCGAACGGCACGACAAGTCCCTCCCGGCAATGAGGATGACTTTTCTATTTTTTCGAACGACTCGCTCATCGAACAATTCAACGAGTTCACAAAATACGTACGACTTGGGATTATGTTGATCAGCACGATTGCCCTCCTTGCGGCTGGTGTCGGAATTATGAACATCATGTTGGTGTCGGTTACAGAACGAACGAGAGAGATTGGGATTCGTAAATCTGTCGGGGCGCGCAAAAGTAATATCCTTACCCAATTTATCCTCGAAGCAATTGTGATAAGTGAGCTCGGTGGTATCATCGGGATTGTCCTTGGAATTATTGGGGGCAATATCATTGCTCTGGTTTTGGAAGTTCCACCGGTTATTCCATTCGATTGGGCGGTGATTGGCTTCGTCAGTTGTTCAATTATTGGTATTGTTTTCGGTGTTTACCCCGCCTGGAAGGCAGCAAATTTAGATCCGATAGAATCGTTGAGATATGAATAACTTAACGAAATTCTTGCGAATTTCATGATTTCCGATTCACCCTGTGTAGAAAAACAGAAATTTTATAGTTGCTTTTTTCTGGAATTGTTCTATCTTGAGTAGTGTCTTAGTATTTTCCTCAGTGCATCAATCCTCAGAAGGAACGTGAGTATGAACACCCATTATGTAATTAGACCTTCAAAACATTATTTGATCAAGCTATTTTCTTCCGTTGTTACTGTTTTGATGTTAAGCTCCTTGGCATTATCCCAGCCAATGTACCGCACATTTAGTCAGTACGATTTAGGAGAAAAGAGAGCAAAGCCGATGAAGGCAGTTGCAACGAAAGCTTGCTTTGTCTTTCGCAACTCGTCTCCAATGGACTTAACGACGGTAAATGGGTTATATGCACGATTCAATTCTACAATTCTTTCGATCTCTTCCTCAAGTGGTTTTCCTCAGTTTTTGGTGAATGCAAAGTCAAGAATCATCGAGGCATCTGGTGCATCAATCCCCCCGGGCGATTCGGTAGTCTTTTGTGCAACGTTTGCCAAAAAATCTCCCGGCACACAGGTTGAATATTGGTGGTGGACGGTTGATGGGGAACGATTCACGGCGCGAAACAATTCACTCCAGCCCACGAGCGATCAAAGAATTTTTACATCAATCAATGGGGGAAATGTACGGGATTATATCTATAAATCAGTAATCACTCAGCCCACCGGTTTGGTACTAGGTCTTCCAACGGACACTCCCCGCGTTGGATGGCTGCGCTTTATGAAAGCGGATAGAAAATACTTTCCTCATACGGATGAATCACGATGCCTCGATAAAATTTTAACTCCCTCAGGGATTCGACAACGATTTAGAGGTGAGGTGAGAAATCCCCATGTGAAACGACACAACAACCACCTCGTTGGGGAACTCCATGCTCTAAAATTAGCAGTGTACGCTAACGATAGAGGCGTTACCGAGCCGCTCGACGAAACACTGCTTGGCGATCTCCTCTACGACGATCTAGATAATCTGAGCGATCCCTATAATGGAAAAACGATCAGACAAATTATCGCCCTGGCTGATAGTGCATTGACGTATTGTTCACACTTCCAACCATCATTTTACGCAGAGATAGACTCGTGCATCAATCGAATTAATACGGCGTTCGGTGGTGCATATAATGTGATATCATCTACACCCTATCTCATTGCGGGTACTCGAAGTATTACGGATGTTCCATTTTTACATCTCAATCCCGGTGTAGCTCGACCTCAGACTCGCTTCGTTGGATATGATCCATCGGATCTCGAGCCGACAAAATTTGAAGTTCAACAAAACTATCCTAACCCGTTCAATCCAATTACGACGATAGATTTTAGTCTGATTGAGCCAGCGATTGTCTCATTACAGGTGTACAACCTCCTCGGACAGGAAGTTGCTACTCTGCTTGATCGTTCGGAGCTTGAGGATGGGGAACACTCAGTTGATTTTGTTTCCGGGGATTTACCTTCGGGTGTGTATCTCTATAAACTCACAGCGGTGGGAGTTGATGGAAGTAAAGAACTTTACCAATTGGTAAAACGGATGTTGCTGTTGAAGTAATAACAAGAAAAGTTTTTCATAAAAGAAGACCCCGGGCAACTCTGCTCGGGGTTTTTTGTTGTTTCAATGAGTGTAACAATTCCCGATTATGATGAGAGATAAATTTAGAATGCGACCCGTCTCGCTCACACAGTCGGGGAAACCCCCAGCTCGGGAGTAATTAGAAATTTACGCTTTCATTCTCATCCCCTGTTCTTCGTAGCTGAAGATCCAGCCGGCAACTTTGCCGGGGATGATGTCTTTGTAATTACTCCAGTATTCTTTACTGTTCATATAGCGAGAACTCGTATCGTCTTTCGGAATACTCTCAGCCATA
>DASRUF010000196.1:0-6122 GCA_035655575.1 Bacteroidota bacterium
GGCATTTACAATTAACTGAAATGTAAAAATTATTAACGTAAGTGCTGTAACTTTTAAAAAACGAACAATATCGATCCTCAAACTTCCACGGACGAATAAATATGCAAATATCGCAGCAAATGAGAATCCGATGGTTGTCCCCACGACGCTTTGCCATCCATCGATGTTTGTAGATACAGCTTGAAGAAAAATTACTGTTTCAACTCCCTCTCGAACAATCATCAAAAATGTGAAGAGGAAGATACCAATGTGAGCTTGCCAGTGATTTCGTGTGTGGACGATTGTGTTTACTCGTACCTGGATTTGGGTACGAATTTTTTTTGCTGAAATCCACATCCAGACTATCATGGAAATAACAAAGACCGCAGCGATCAACATCAAGTATCCCTCGAAAATTTCTTGATCGATCATTAATTTTTGGAGAATGATGGCGATAGTGATGCTTGCGAGTATTGCAGTGGCGAGTCCGAAGAAAACAGATTTTATAAGGTGAAGATGGTTAATCTTTTGGAGATAAACGATGAGAATGCCAATAACGAGTGCTATCTCGATACCTTCTCGAAGAGCAATAATCAGTGATTCAATCATAACATAAATAATTTAAAATGTGGTAAGGTCTAATTGTTGTCTACTTTTTTAGTTTTTGGCATTTTGTACAAATTCCAAATATTTGTAACGTGGAATTTTGTAACTTGAAATTCTTATCTTCACAAACCTCCTTCTGTATTTTGTCTAATTTTTCATTGACGAATTCGATGATTTCCCCACACTCGAGGCAAATGAGATGGTCATGACGTGGACGCCCAAAGGCTTTCTCGTACCTCGAATGATTTTCGCCGAACCGATATCGTGATATTAATCCACAATGAACAAGCAAATCGAGTGTGTTATACACTGTCGCACGAGATGCTTTGAGAGCTTTAGTATTTAGTGAAGCAAACAACTCATCGGCATCGAAATGCCCGTTTGTTTTCAGGATCTCATCTAAAAGTAAAAATCGCTCTCTCGTGGGTCTGAGATTTTTTTTCTTTAGATACTCTGATAATATTTCTTTTGCGGCGCTATAATCCATGATGAATTTCTATTTAGACTTGGTCTAAATATAAACAAATAAACTTTTGAAATCAAGAACTTTTCATTATTTTTTCAAAGCGTTGATTCTTACACAAACTATATCAACTATTATGGAGTAAAAATTTTATGATTGACCTCTCAAAGCAGAAGGCGATAGTAACCGGTGGTTCACGAGGAATTGGTGCCGCGACTGCAAACCTTTTGGCTGAAGCTGGCGCAGATGTAGCTATTGTTTTTCGAGAAGATTATTCTTCTGCTCACAAAGTTATTCGAAAAATCACAGAATTTCGGAGAAATGGTATTGAGGTAAGAGGGAGGGTTGAATCCTATGAAAATTGTATGAAAATAGTTAATAAAATTATTAAAAAATTTAACAGAGTCGATATTCTGGTTAATTGTGCAGGAGTTTGGGAGTTTGGTGAAATTGATAGAATGTCAGTTAATCAGTGGAATAGAACAATCAGCATAAATCTAACTGGTACTTTTAACATGTGTAGAGTTGTTATTCCTTTTATGAAAAAACAGAAATACGGTAGAATAATTAATATTTCAAGCACAGCAGGTCAACGGGGTGAGCAATTTCATTCCCATTATGCGGCTTCAAAAGGTGGTATCAATGCATTTACCAAATCTTTGAGTGTAGAGCTTGTCAAATATGGTATTTTGGTCAATTGTATTGCACCGGGTTGGGTTCAAACTGATATGATCAAGCGGGAAATCTCAGATCCGAGAAAAAGGTCTGAAATCTTAAAAGGTATTCCTCGAGGAAAAATCGCATCACCAGAGGATATAGCCGGGCCAATAGTATTTCTTGCATCAAAATTGTCAAATCATATTGTTGGGGAAATAATTAATGTTAACGGGGGTAGTGTTCTCTGTGGTTGAAGAATTCCCTCTAAAATAAGCTAAATTTTTAGATTATTTGACATACCTTGAATTCTTTCAATTTTCAAAAGATTTTTCTTGCATAATTGCTCAAAAATTGTATATTTGAGCGACATTACAATTACCCATTTCAGTTACCCTAGTATATTAGATGGTGGAGAGTAAGCATAAGTTTTTAAAGGGACATCCCATCGTACCAAAACCCATTCCCCGAAATGTAAGTGTTAAGAACCTTGTTGACGTATATTTTCAAGCTTTTAATGCTGGACGATTGAGAGAGGCATGTCAATTATTCTCTAATAAAATGTTGAATTCAGCTTGTACAGTCGGTGTGAGTTTAACGGGTGCATTAACCCCGGCTGGATTAGGAGGTTCGTGTATTGTCCCTTTAATGAAGGCTGGTTTTATCGATTGGCTTGTGAGTACAGGGGCAAATTTATACCATGATACGCATTTTTCAATTGGTCACTCGCTTCATCGAGGTTCGTCAACTATGGATGACCGTATCCTTAAAAAAAATAGCATAATTCGCATTTTTGATATTTTTTTTAAATATGAAGTTCTTCTGTCTACTGATGCCTTTCTGAGAGAGACATTGAAATTTGATGAATTTCAAAAAGAGATGAGCACTGCCGAATTGCACTATAGATTGGGGAAATATATTGCAGAACGAGAGCGAATTCTCAAGATAAAACATAGTAGTATTTTAGCTACAGCCCATCGTTGCAGAGTACCAATTTATACATCATCCCCCGGTGATAGTTCGATAGGAATGAACGTTGCAGAACTTGCATTGGATGGATACGAAATTAAACTAGATGTCTTGCTCGATGTGAATGAAACCGCAGCGATTGTTCTTAATTCGAAATTAAAAGGAGGTAAAAGTGGGGTGTTGATTATCGGAGGTGGTTCCCCGAAGAATTTTGTTCTCCAAACTGAGCCTCAAATACAAGAGGTATTAGGGATCAATGAGAAAGGTCATGATTACTATTTACAGATCACCGATGCTCGACCCGACACCGGTGGACTTTCTGGGGCAACCCCTGGAGAAGCTGTTACATGGGGGAAAGTTGATCCCGACAGACTTCCAGATGCTGTTGTGGTTTATTCTGATTCGACTATTGCGTTACCAATTTTAACTTCTTATGCTTTAGCAAGGGCTAAACCACGTCCATTAAAACGATTATACGACAAGCGTGAAATTATTATGCAAAGATTGCTTGGAGAATATTCAAAAGCCAAACTACGTCGTAATAAGAAAAAAAATATTCGCAGTAAACACTAAATCATTCCCAATAGGGACTCAGTCAAAAATGACCGAGTATATATTAACTTACAACATGGAGAAACCATATGAGCCGATTCACAGAATTGCGTGACTTGTTGAATAGTTTTGAAAAAGACTTCATCAAGTTTTATGAAAAGGGAAACAAGTCCGCTGGTACCCGGGTTCGTAAAGAAATGAACGAACTTCGCCGTAAAGCCCAGGAAGTCCGTAAAGAAATCCAAGAGATAAAACAAAAAGCAAAAGAGGCTGAAGGCGGCACCCCTGTCAGCTAAGCGCTCCGTGCGGATTTAAATATACATTAGAAGAGACTTCTGCCTGCCTAAGTAAGCGGGTGTGGAGTCTCTTTCTTTTTTAATTGCATTTGCATACGGCTGGCATTGGATTATAATCAAAGTGGGAGTTTTCTTAAATAACGAGAAATAAT
This sequence comes from Bacteroidota bacterium, assembly GCA_035655575.1. Classification (GTDB taxonomy): domain Bacteria; phylum Bacteroidota; class Ignavibacteria; order UBA10030; family SZUA-254; genus DASRUF01. Next base: position 3,672 of record DASRUF010000196.1, read on the forward strand.
GCTTCTTTAAGTTATGAAAGGGTTCGCTGTGGTTTATCGCTATTTATTAATTACCATTTTATTCTTTTTGAAAGTTTTCAATGGTATTGGTCAGGTTGTTGATTATAAGACGATACATAATGATGCTATAGTCATTGATACTCACAACGATGTTGTTCAGCGGATTTTAGCTGGGGAAGACATATCCATCCGTACTAGCTATGGGCATTCCGATCTTCCACGATTTAGAGAAGGAGGTATTGATGTTCAAGTTTTTTCTATTTGGATTCCGCCTGATAAAACTCACCGCTCCTATTATGATCAAGCAAATGAGCAAATTGATTCAATCGATAGTTTTGTGAAACGCAATTCAACACAGGTTGGATTGGGGCGATCTGTGGAAGATATCGACCGATTGATCAAGCAGAGGAAGTTTGTTGCTATGTTAGGGCTGGAAGGAGGACATCCTATCGCTGATGATCTCGAAAAACTCGAACACTTCTATAACAGGGGTGTTCGGTATATGACGGTAACTTGGAACAACAGTACCTCGTGGGCAACTTCTGCCAAAGATGAAACAGATCCTCAAGCAAAACTCGGGCATAAAGGATTAAATGATTTTGGTAAACGGGTTATTGGAAAAATGAATGAATTAGGGATGATGGTCGATGTTTCTCACGTTGGTGAAAAAACGTTTTGGGATATCATAAAAATCACATCGAAACCAGTAATTGCGTCGCATTCTTCCGTATGGACGCTCTGTAATCATCGCAGAAATCTGAAAGATGATCAGCTCAAAGCGATCGCTGCCGGTGGTGGGGTTGTTTTCATCACGTTCGTTCCTTCCTTTATTGATAGTACATTTTCTGCCAAAGAAAAACTTGTCCGTGAAAAGAATAAAGCGAGAATCGATTCATTCTCCTCAACGCTCAAAGATGACGATTTCATTAAAGATCAACGTGTGGGGGAGTTTCTTAGAAATGAATACCGACCCATTCAACCTCCTCTTAAAATTTTGATTGACCATATTGATTATGTTGCAAAACTCATCGGCGTTGACCATGTTGGTATCGGCTCGGACTTTGATGGTATCACAGCGACGCCTGCAGAAATGGATGATGTAACACACTATCCCAACATCACTCGAGAGCTACTTAAACGCGGGTATTCTGAAAACAAGGTGAGAAAAATCCTTGGCGAGAATTTTTTGAGGGTTTTTCGAGAAGTTCAAAAAAAATAAATACGAACCCCTCCCAATATCGATTATACATTGGTTAGAATTATCGCATCAAGACCATCTTTCTAATCTGGTTATACTTCTCATTCACATTTCCGAGACTTGAGGCTTCAATTTTCAACAGATAGACTCCACTTGGAATATGTTGAGCATTCCACTGCACCGATTTATACCCCGCATCTTGTACGCCGTTTACCAAGGTTACGACATCATTCCCCAAGACGTTGTACACTTTGATTGTCACATACGAGGCAACGGGAAGATCATAATTAATGATGGTCACTGGATTGAAAGGGTTTGGGTAATTTTGGTGTAACTCGAAACGTTTTGGAATTCCACTATCCCTGATTATGAGTTTGAATATTCTTGATTCACTCTCCTCCAATGTTAGTGTGAGCTTACCTTCATTTGAGAGTAAAAATTCTTCTCCTTCCTTAATCTGGATTTGATATTTGCTGTTATCCTCGCTGCGAATATTCCACGTGAGTGTAATTTTTAGGGATGACGATTGAATCTCGATAGGATATTCTCGATGTTGTCCGTTGTTATCCGGTATTATTTCAATCCACTTTCCTGAACTGAATCGAACATCAAATCCACCCATTGGTGCTTTTGGGGGAAGCGAGGATTTATTTTTATACTGTCGATCAAAACTTTCCTTACCAAAATATAACGTCTGACTGAAGCCATCATCATCGGCAATTGTGAGACTATTGAATGTAGATGGTGTTATACTTTTTGTAATCTTCGTTTGAGCATAATACGTTGCGCTAAAGACAAGTTTCCCGGGCCGATCAACTTGCACCCAGTAACCTTTTCCTGGGTAAATACTATCGGACATCTGATAGCCGCGATAATAGCTGAAAAATTCTGACGTGATGATATTTGAAGGTATACTCGAAACAATACCAACAGGTACTGCTCTACTTAATGATCCCACAATATTCCAACCCTCCAAAACATCGACAGTATCTGTCGACAAACGGTAACCATCTATACCAATAGTGTGTATTGAATCGAATTTTAACCAATATCCTAATCCTTCTCGTAAAGAATCCTGTGCATTATAATTTTCCTCAAACGTATAAGCGTCCGAAATTGCAGTAGGAAAGATATTCGTTTTCAGACTATCAATTGGTGTCACGGGAAGGGAAACGATATTCCAGAGTCTGTTAACCTGTATATATTGGATCCGCCTTCTTCCAGTATAGAGTGTAACATTAGCGATGATAGTA
>DASRUF010000197.1:0-8169 GCA_035655575.1 Bacteroidota bacterium
GTCGGTTTGATTTTGATGATGTATCCTCCGCTTGCAAAAGTAAAATATGAAGAACTCGGCGATGTCTTCCGTAATGTGAAAGTGCTTTCCCTTTCACTTGTTCAAAACTGGTTCATCGGTCCGGTCTTGATGTTTGTGCTGGCAATAATCTTTTTACAAGATTATCCGGAATACATGGCTGGTTTAATTATGATCGGTCTCGCCCGCTGTATCGCGATGGTAATAGTCTGGAATGAATTGGCGAAAGGCGATACTGAGTATGCCGCCGGCTTGGTCGCACTCAACTCAATTTTCCAGGTGCTTTTCTTCTCGGTTTACGCTTACGTGTTTTTAACAGTTTTCCCCTCATGGCTCGGGTTAAAAACTTTTACAGTCAATATAACAATCGGACAGATCGCCGAGAGTGTTTTCATCTATCTTGGAATTCCTTTCTTGGCAGGAATTATTACCCGCCTCACTCTTCTTAAACTAAAGAGTAAACAATGGTATGAACTAAAATTTATCCCGAAGATTTCCCCAATCACATTGATTGCGCTTTTATTTACAATCGTTGTGATGTTCTCTTTAAAAGGGGAATATATTGTAAAGATTCCGCTTGATGTAATCCGCATTGCGATTCCACTCGTTATTTATTTCGTTATAATGTTTCTTGTTTCATTCTACCTCGGCAGAAAAATCGGTGCGGATTATTCCAAGACCGCAACACTCTCATTTACAGCGGCGAGCAACAATTTTGAGTTAGCAATTGCGGTTGGTATTGCTGTCTTTGGTATAAATTCGGGTGAAGCATTTGCAACCGTCATTGGTCCACTCGTTGAGGTACCTGTTCTTATCAGCCTTGTTAATGTGTCACTGTGGTTGCGCAAAAAGTATTTTGCATTAGAAGAGCATTTGGCACCACAGATAGAGATTCCCAGATAAATGCAAACGCCAGCTAACGCGTGTAAAGAAGGAATATAAAGTAGAGATATGGTCTACCTAACACGAAAAGAGCATTTCTGCGCGTCGCACAGGTTATTTAATCCAATATTTTCAGATCAGAAAAATCTTGACATCTATGGAAAATGTGCCTACCCTAATGGCCATGGCCACAACTACGAGCTGGAGGTGACCGTTGTGGGTGAGCCGGATAAGGATACAGGAATGATCATGGATTTAAAGATACTTTCCGATATCATCAACACGGAAATTATTGACAAGGTTGATCATAAACATCTGAATTTCGATGTTGATTTCCTGCAAGGGATAATACCGACTGCGGAGAATATTGCTAAAGTATTTTGGCAGATTTTATCTCCAAAAATCACTGCTGGAAAATTATATTCTCTTAAAGTGTTTGAGACGCCAGATAATTTTGCCGAATATCGAGGTTAATGATGTCAAAATTGATCCCCCCTGTGGAAGAACAGCTTTTAAAAACCACCTCGCTTGAAGAGACGGTGAAAGAAATCTTAACAATTCTGGGGGAGAAGCCCAGCCGAGAAGGATTACGACGGACACCTCGCCGTGTCGCCAAAGCTTGGGAATTTTTAACGAGCGGGTATAAACAGGATGTCAAAGAAGTCCTTAACGGAGCAGTCTTCTCAGAAAAGTATAACGAGATGGTGATCGTCAAAGATATCGATTTTTTCAGTCTGTGCGAACATCACATGCTGCCATTTTACGGGAAAGCTCATATCGCTTACATTCCTAGCGGAAAAATTATAGGTCTCAGCAAACTCCCTCGCATCGTCGAGGTGTTTAGTAGGAGATTACAGGTTCAAGAACGTCTGACACAGCAGATTGCTGATACACTGTTTGAAACATTAGAACCCGACGGTGTTGCAGTAGTAATAGAAGCACGCCATCTCTGTATGATGATGCGGGGTGTTGAAAAACAAAATTCAGTCGCCACCACAAGTGCTATGCTTGGTTCTTTCCGTGACGATGAACGAACCCGCAACGAGTTTCTTAATCTCATCAGTAGCAAGCTTGCCTGATGGCAAGAACTCCCCCCAAAGTAGATTTGTATCGACCCGTGGTATGGGTAGTTGGTGCTTCACGCGGCATCGGGCGTGAAATTGCTAAACATTTTGCCTCTATTGGCTGCGAAGTTTGTCTTTCCTCTCGCTCCGAGAGAGATCTTCACAAAGTAGCGAAGGAAATCACATCTCTGGGTGGACGAGCAAATATTTTTCCCGGTGATTTTTCTGAAGAGCACGAGATTTTGAAAACAGCAAAAAGAATTTTGAAAACGTTTCAACACATTGATGTTCTTATTAACAATGCTGGTATCACGGTTTTTAAATCCTTTCTTGATACAACCATAGACGAATTTGATGATATCATCGATAGCAATCTCGAGGGTCCCATTATTTGTATCAAAGCTGTTCTACCCTCGATGATCAAACAGAAGAAAGGTTGGATTGTTAATATTCTTTCGAATGCTGCAGTAAAGACGTTCGAAGGTTCCGCGGCATACACAGCCACGAAAGCCGGGCTGCAAGGAGTTTCTAGGGTGCTCAGAGAGGAAATGAAGCCATTTAACATCAAGGTTACCAGCGTCATTCCCGGTCCAGTGGATACGAACATGTGGAGTGCATCAATGCGAAAGAAACACGCACACCGAATGATAACAGCGAAGAGTGTTGCCGAGACTATCCTCTCAATTTACCAACTACCCGATGATGTCGTTGTCGACGAAATCATCATTCGCCCTCTACTTGGCGATATCGATTAGTGTCGATCAATCTCAAAGATAAAGTTGCTATCGTTACTGGTGCTGGTCGTGGGATCGGCAGAGCCATCGCATTAGCACTTGCGACGATTGGTGTTGATGTTGTCGTTGCTGCCCGAACGCAGTCAGAAATTGATTTATCAGCGAGGGACATCGATAAAATAGGACGAAAATCGCTCTCTATCCGTGCTGATATTACTCAGGAGCGGGATGTCGATAACTTGATTACACAGACCATTAGACATTTTGGTGGAATAGACGTTCTCGTTAACAATGCAGGCATCGGACTGTTTGCAAAAGTTTCAGAGTTAGGGGTAAAAGATTTTGATGCGATGTGGGCGGTGAATATGCGGGGAGTGTTTTTGTGTACTCGTGCAGTCATCCCCACTATGAAAAAACAAAATTCGGGTGACATCATCAATATATCATCCTTAGCAGGACGCAATGCCTTCATTGGTGGGGCGGGATATTGCGCAACAAAGTGGGCGCTGATTGGATTTTCTCGTTGCCTGATGCTCGAAGTACGACAGCATAATATCCGTGTGATTACAATCTGTCCCGGTTCGGTTGATACTGGGTTTGGTGATCAATCGGAGACAAGCCTTAAAAGCTCAGGTGCCATTCCAAAAGCAGAGGATGTTGCACAAGTTGTTGTCGATGCACTGAAGATGCCGAGGAATGTCATGATAAGTGAGATTGACATCCGACCGACGAATCCAAAGAAGTGAGACGACGATTTTCCTCGTTCCCACGGTCTCCGTGGGAACGAACAGCTCTGTGTTAATTCATATCCATTCCGTAACGACTTCAATTAATCCTTTTTCACCGGCGTAATTCCGTGCACTCGAGTACCGCCAATGACACGGATCATCCACATACCCTCGACGCACAGGGTTATTGTGAATGTAATCTGCTTTCTGTCGCATCATTTCCAAGCCCTGGATCATCTCAGGATGGCTTCCTTCCTGCCACACCTGATATGTTCTATCTGATTTGTGTTTTAGTTTGCTTTCTTTGAGTTTTTTCAGATAGTGATGTGATTTTTTCTCCTTCAAGTAATCTATAATTTTACGTGCTGTATAGGATTTGAAGTCTCCAATTTCTTTTCTTAAATCATTTGACGATGTGATGAGGTGTAGATGATTCTCCATTACAACGTATGCGTAGAGAACCAAACGATTTTCTGACTGCAAAAACCGTAAAGAATCAAAAAGAACCTCAACAATTGCAGGATCGGTAAACAATGGAATCCAATCAACGATTGTATCTGTCAAGAAATATGTTTGGTCGTTTTCAAATATTTTGTATCGTGAGCGTGCCATGGTAGTTGTTATTGTTTACTCACGCAGAGCGTTGAAGGATGCGCTCCCACGCGGAGCGTGGGAACAAGAATAGGTCTCCGCGGGAACGGGCAACAAAGATTTTTTAATTTTTTACGCTGATCTCCGAGTATAACCCCATCACACAGTTTTGACAAAAAAAGAGTAGCTTGTAGTCGCCTATCTGTCGAAGTATCAGTTGATCTTTGGTAAATTTTTTTCGGCAAATTGTACACTGTTCAGTATTAAGACCTTCTACCGAGGTGTTGGGTTTGACGAGGATTTTATATCCGAATAAAGCGACGAGAGCCATAAGAATGAGAAAAGCAGTGGCGAGGAGAGTAACAATCATTGTTCAGAGCTTGATGCTGATGGAAACACCATCTCTTATTGGAATTATTGTGCTGAATAATTCTTTTGAGGAATAAATAAGTCGATTATAGGTGAGAATACCGGCAGTCTCTGCGTCTGGTTTACGGTCGAAAATTCTTCCACTCCACAAAACATTATCACTAATGAGCATGCCACCTTTTCGTAAACGGGGGAGTGCTTTACGAAATGCTTTTGGGTATTGATGCTTGTCAATATCGTTGAAGATAATATCGAATTGCCCGTCAAGAGTATCGATGAGTTTGAGTGCGTCTCCAACAAGGAAGGTAACTTTATGAGAGAGTTTCCCTCGTCGCATATATTCCCTTGCGCGATCCACATTTTCATGGTCATCCTCTGTGCAAATTATTTGACCATCCTTTGGTGTGGCTTTAGCAAACCAATAGGCAGAATAACCGAACCCTGAGCCAAGCTCTAAAATTCGCTTAGCCTGGCACGCTTGGGTGAGCAAATATACCATTCTTCCCACAAGCGGACCAATGATCGGAAAATTTCGTTCAAGCGCATACTGTTCCATATTCTCCAAAATTTCGTCTCGTTCAGGAGTAACATCTAGCAGATATTCGACGATATGAGAATTTACGAGATCCATAAAATTGCACAAATATAGAAAGAATCTGTAGGAATTCAAATAAAAGTAAGTTTTCAGAGATTACTCTTTGCATCTTTCCAAGAAATTTTTAACATTAACCAACCGAAATTCCTACGCATAAAAATTTCATCTTACATAAAGACATCTTGAATATGACTCGTGATAATGCATTATCGCTCCTCACGGAATTTACCAAGAACGAGGCATTGCTCAAGCATATGTACGCTGTCGAAGCAGCGATGCGTGCTTATGCAAAGAAATTTAATGGGGACGAAGAGGAATGGGGAATTGTCGGACTTCTGCATGACTTTGATTACGAAATGTATCCGAATGCCCCCGACCACCCTTTGAAAGGCTCGGAGGTATTGAAAGAACGAGGTTATTCGGAGGAAATTCGGCGGGCAATTTTGGGCCATGCAACCTTCACAGGAATTCCACGCGATACGACAATGGCAAAAGCACTCTACGCTTGTGATGAACTTTGTGGGTTTATTATTGCTTGTGCTTTGGTTCGTCCCAACAAGATTGCTGATCTTGAAGTCTCTTCAGTGAAAAAGAAATTAAAAGATAAAGCGTTTGCGAAGAATGTTAATAGGGAGGATATCACGCAAGGTGCGATTGAACTTGAGATTCCTCTCGATGAACATATCAAATTTGTTATCGATGCAATGAAATCTATCTCAAAAGATCTCGGGATGTAAATCTCTTATGCTTGAACGCGTACTTGAGCCAGAAGTAATGGATACATGGGAGGATGCCGTTGATTATGATGCTATGGATTTCAACGAAGTGAACAATGCATTCGTCCAACGACAAATCGAACTTGGTCCTCCGTCTGGAGTTCTCCTCGATCTCGGTACAGGAACTGCGAGAATTCCAATCTTGATAGTGCAGCAAAATCCAAATCTCAACATTATCGGCATTGATCTTTCTAAAAACATGTTAAAAATTGGAGAAGCAAACATTATTGAAGCGAATCTCACTGGTGCAATTGAGCTTCGATCACTTGATGCAAAGAATCTTCCATTTGCGGATAATTATTTTGACATGGTGATATCAAATAGTCTCCTGCACCACTTGCCCGATCCCTTGCCATGCCTCAAGGAAATCTATCGGATTATTAAACCGAACGGCGGCATATTAATACGAGACCTTATCCGCCCTCATTATACGATTGATCTAGAGGCGTTGATGAAAAAGTATGCAACCGACTGTACTGATAGGCAACAAAAACTTTTTCGAGATTCCTTGCTTGCATCGTACAGCATCGACGAGGTGCAAACGTTACTCGCTGAGTCTGGGATTCAGGGGGCGGTTGTTACTCAATCGAGCGATCGCCATTGGTCGATTGAACGAAGATGGTATAAGGAATTGAAGAAAGATTTCCCGCTGTCAAAATCAAGTTCAGATACGAAAAATTAGTTTTGGTAAAAGAATCATCTGTACTCATGTTACGCAACGATAGTCGTTCACGTTAATCTGGCCTGCTGAATCCCTCCCGTACCCTCCCTTTAATAAAGGGAGGGCAGGGTAGGATTTGATTCCATGGTTCAGATTTATCAGTTTTGGATGTTCTTCGTCCAATGATGTCCGCTGAGTGCGTAACATCAAATCTGTATTTTTAAAATTATACCTTCTTGATTACCTCGTAGTAATGGTGAGAGCGAGGTGCAGTTTAAAAAAAGTCGACAGTAAAGCCGGCACCGATCGTCGTTAATCGATCGGAATAATATTCTGCAAACATGTGTCTGCCGTTGTAGTAGGCAAGGTAAATCGTTGTCCCCTTTTTGAACCAATTTCCAAATTTCACGCCTACCTGTATCTGATTTGCGGAAGAGTAGGCAGGAGTTCCTAACAACGAGATATGGTAGGCAACATAAAGATTTGTCGGTTGTTCTAAAATGGTTCCGAACAACTTATCGAATACAAGCTCCGCTCCTCCTTGGTAAGCATATCGTTTGAAATCTGGGGGACGCACGAGCGATGCGTAGGAAATTCCACCATAGTACCGAATATATCCGAATGATTGAGTCAGTGAGTGTACTGCTATGATCTCGCCAAAATCTCGCGTATATGGGATTGGGGGACGATTGTTAATCCATGTGTTGGTTGTGGCGTTAAAGTGCCCATCGACAAAATGAGCACTGTGGTGGAGGATGCGAAGGCGGCTTTGAATACTTTGTCTATCGATGGATTTCGAGAACGATAAATTTCCTCCGAAGAATCCATCGATCGCGTCGATCTGCAAACGTAAGCCCTCTGTATTGGTAGTTAGTGCATAAGCCATGAAGTCAATGCCGACTGTAAATTTTATGTCTTTCGTCGGAATACTCAATTCAAAGACATCGATGGAGTTACCGATGTCAACCTTCATTTCGCCCGCGTCGAGGAATTTAAAGAGGCCTATTCGAGGTTCTTGGATGTTTGCCTTCAGTGGAGTGAAATGAAGTCCGTGTGGCAGGAAAATAAACACTTTTTCGACATCATCACCTGATTTGGCAAGAGCAGAAACGTACAAGATAGAAAATAAGAGAGATAGGAAAAAGATATGCATTACTCTTCTTAAGAAATTTTTTTCTAATATAATGAACGATTAATGGAGACGCAATCAATTTTATGATTGGGAATATAGTGAGTATTTGCAAAACCATAATGTTAGGGCTATATTGAAAAAAATGGGAAATGAAAATTTAAATATCCCAAACCCTACCATTCAGCTCTCCAATGAGGAGATTCTAAGGTACAGTCGTCATCTATTGATTCCGAATGTCGGGATCGAAGGTCAGAAAAAGTTAAAAGCTGCCCGCGTTTTGATTATCGGCGTTGGAGGATTAGGCTCTCCGGCAAGTCTCTATCTTGCCGCGGCAGGAGTTGGCACGCTCGGTCTTGTCGATTATGATGTAGTCGATCTGACGAATTTGCAGCGACAGATTCTCCATACGACGAACAATGTAGGACGTTCGAAACTTCTTTCTGCTGAAGAACAATTATTGAGTCTCAATCCCAACATTCAATTAAAAACTTATCCAACGAGATTGAGTTCAACCAATGCCATGGAAATTCTCGCTGACTACGATGTTATCATTGATGGTACTGATAATTTTCCAACAAGATATCTTGTTAATGATGCTTGTGTGTTCTTGAAGAAACCT
>DASRUF010000198.1:0-2084 GCA_035655575.1 Bacteroidota bacterium
AAACGATGCAGGATTACAACCAGAGGATATCGATTATATCAACGCGCACGGTACATCGACACCGTATAATGATAAATCTGAAACCCAAGCGATCAAAACGGTTTTTGGCGAGCACGCACATAAGTTGCATGTAAGCTCAACGAAATCTATGACCGGACATCTCCTCGGCGCTGCAGGTGCAGTCGAGGCAATTGTTACCGTCTTAACAATCCACCACGATCTCATTCCGCCAACAATCAATTACGAGTTTCCCGATCCCGAGTGTGATTTACAATATGTTCCCAATAAGCACATTAAGAAACCAGTCAAAGCTGCCATCAGCAATGCATTCGGATTCGGCGGACATAATGCATCCTTACTTCTTAAAAAGTTTCAAGAAAACTGACAGCAAAACTCCATGGGAGTACTCAATCGTCTCCTAAACCGAATAATGGGAGGCGGTGCAACTCAACGAGAAGAAGCACTCTCAACCCGCGTTGATTTTCAGAAACTCGAGAGTATTCTTCAATACAACATTTCAAATCAACAGCTCTTCATTCAGGCACTCTCTCATCGTTCCTATATTCAGTATAGTGATGATCACTCGGCGATTTCAAACGAGCGCCTTGAATTTTTAGGCGATGCTGTTTTAAATCTTGTTGTAGCTGAGTACCTGTATCGAAAATATACCGATGCACCCGAGGGTGATCTAACAAAAATTCGCTCCCGGTTAGTCAACCATAAAGCAATCAATTCGTTTGCCCGAGCGTTACACCTTGAAGACTTCATCCTGATGAGCCAGGGTGCTTCACAGATGGAGGGAAAGGGATTAGACACGATACTTAGCGATGCGTATGAGGCAATCATTGGTGCGATCTACATCGATGGGGGGTATATTGAAGCGAAGAAGTTTATTCAACGCAATATCCTCGATGCCCTTGAACTGGGCACCGTAAACATTGAGGATGATAATTATAAAAGCTTATTGCTTGAGCATACACAAGCCGAGGGACTTGGTATTCCTCGTTACACGACCATCAATCAGGCGGGACCTGAGCATGACCGTACATTCACCGTTGAGGTGTTCATTGGAGATACCTCGTACGGTATTGGATCGGGAAAGAGCAAGAAAGATGCAGAGCAACATGCATCAGCAGAGGCACTCCAACGCCTCAAACTTATCTGATCAAACTCAAGATTGATTTTGCAATGCTGGAAGGTTCGCGATACAAATGAAGTTATTCCTTTTCTGTGTGCTCCTCCTTTCTTCATTAATTTCCATTGCATTTTCACAAGAAAGTGATTCTCTCCGATCTCTCACCTCAAGCACAAATGAATCAGATTTGACTGTGAAAGAAGTTATAATCCGCGGGAATGAGCAAACAAAAGATTTCATTATTCTCCGTGAGATGACATTGAAGCCCGGCTCTCGGATAACTCCAGAGTTATTAGACTACGATAAAAACCGGATTTATAGCCTGGGTTTATTTAATCAAGTTCAGCTGGATATTGTTACCAAACAGAACGGCTCAGCACAATTGGTTGTCGATGTTAGTGAGCGGTGGTACATTTTTCCGTTTCCGATCGCGGGAATAAAAGATCGAGATTGGAATAAGTTCTACTATGGCGTTGGATTTCTCCATAATAATTTTCGGGGGCGCAATGAGAAACTTTACGGATCGGTTGTCCTCGGATACAACCCCTCAATAGGACTTGGATACCGAAATCCATTTCTGGCAGAAGATGGATCATATTTTCTTGAAATACAGTTCGGCTATAATATCAGTCGAAACAAAAGTATTCAAGCTCTATCAGGTCAAGAAAATTTTGATGAGCGAAATCTTGGAGCATCGACCACGATTGGGCGTCGGTTTGGGATCGCTCATACAACATGGCTGAGCATCGGGTACCAACAAGTTTCCATTTCTGATTACTATGCGAATCGTACGATCTCTTCCAATGGAAGAGACCGGTTCCCTGTGATGAACGTAGGATATTCTTTTGATACGCGTGATTTGAAAGAGTATCCAAGCAACGGTACTTTGGCGATAGTTACTGTTAAAAAAACCGGTATTCCGGAAAGAGAAATCGATTTCATTCGCTAT
>DASRUF010000199.1:0-2595 GCA_035655575.1 Bacteroidota bacterium
TTTCCCTTTCCAGCCTCATCACAGGAAAAAATCACACGGGCGATTCTGCAACAGCACCTAGAATTTCTCTTAAAAACGTAGGGATCGGCACCGACTTGCGCGACTGATTGTCGACGAGCACATGGACGATCTCCGCCTTGCCAACAGCCGCCTTCCGATCGGGATCGTAAAAGGCGTACTGCAATCGGATCGAAGAAGTGCCCACTTGCGCCACCTTGACGGTAATCTCCACAGCATCTCCGACCATGAGCGGTGCATGGTAATCCGCTTCCGCATGCACGATCGGCATCAAATAGGGCGACTCGAGCAGTTTCCGCAGCGAAAAGCCCCGCTCTTCCAAAAACGCCTCAAAGGCTTCCAAACCCAGCCTCAGCTGCTCGGAAAAGTAAAGAACCCCGGTCGCATCTGTATCTTTTAACCGAACGCGCGTGCGATACACAAACATCCCATTACCTCTTAAAAAATTCATCTTCATTGTCAATCTCCAAGCCATTTTTTCCAAGAGCTGATTACATCTTTACAAGGTTTGAGATGAATCATATTACAGCGTCAATCACTTCATAAATTTTTGGTTTGTGAAATATTAATCGAATGTTAAGCTCCGTGATTGAGTAATTTTAGGAGGTATTTTATGAAATCTCAATTGGCTCTTACATGCATTTTAGGTTTAGCTATTTGCAATTCATCATTAGCTTCAGCATATTCACACACGAATCCCGCAATAATACATACAAGTGGAATTCAAGAAGTCGATGAATGTTCCAAAAGAGCTACTGAATCTATCGAGGATCTAATTGAATCAATCATTTCCCTCTCACAAGAAGGCATCTCATATGAGACAACACTGCATCCGTTGATTGATCTACTATTTCAAGTATCAGAGCATGTCAATTCATTAATGAGGAGATCGTTGATTTCAAAGTGAACAACTCTGACGGGTCGATTGGGCACATTTATATACCTCTCCTAAGAAAAAACCTATCGACAGATAGAATGCCTGGAGCTTTTCTAAATATTATAAGACAACAAGAAGAGGATGCTTTAGCTTTAGTACCAACAGAATTATCTATCCCATTTTTTCTCTCTACGGATAAGACATTTCTCCTATCACTGCAAAATGGAGATACGCTGAACATCGATCAAAATATTCAAGGAGAGAAGCACAATACAAAAATCGTCGTAGGGGATCGCCTACGATCTATTGCGATGGGCTCTTGGACCATTCCTCTTCGCCAATTCCAATCTATCGTACAAGATATGTCACCAATCTCATCAGGTGCAGTAGAAGTAATCCCTATTAAATCACGTGAGAAAAACAATGAAGACAAGGCTGGAGGAAGCGGAAAGGTCGGTTTTGAGTATAGCTGGGGAGGAAAAGATGGAGGAGAGTTCAGAGGATATGTTGAAGGAGAAGTTCATGATGAATCTGGTAATTATGTTGAAGGAAGGGCTGAGCAAAACTCCAAGGGAGAAGGCAGCGTAGGAGTCTATGGCGGACACAAAGATGAAAAAAAATAGAATGCGAATTGGGTTGTTTCTAACGATTATCTGTACTGTATGCGGTATCCTGGTTTATTTTTTATTACCAACACGTAAACCAGAGAAACAACCCAATCATCTGCGCGTTAATGGCCCCTATTTTATTTCTGTACCAATATGTCAATTTTCCTCCGCTAATATTCCGCACATACAAGTAGCAATTGAGGATAAAAAAATCCTTACCGCTATTGATTTAGGATTTGGAGGAGGGCTTAGTCTACCTATCGAAGTTTTGCAAGATCTTAATAAACGACTCATTGGAAATAACCGCTCCTTTGGAATTCGAGGGAAGCAATACGAAAATGACGTTTATGAGCTATCAAAACTAAAAGTTGGTAGATTGACAATTTCTCCAGTGTATACCGATGTTGCGAACCCCGAATTTGAGATAGACTCGATTTTTAATGACGATGGCACTCAGACAGATTATGTTGATGCACGAGCCGGTTGGCGTTTATTTTATAATTTCAACCTACTGCTGGATTGTGGAGGGGAAACATTAGCTTTTTGTGATAGTATCGAGACCCTCAATATACATGGTTATCCAGTCGATTCCTTCATTGAAACCCCTCTCCTATTAGATCGAAATCTCATCGAATTCATTGCAAATACAGAGGATGGGCCATTGCGCTGTATTTTAGACACTGGTTCTACATGGAACTTCCTGAACAAGGATCTCGAAGGGGGGGCAAATGACCACATTCTTTTCACTCCTGAGAACATTCATCAATTTCCCGACGTGAATCCTGAGAATATTGATTTAATGATCATTGATGAAAAGCGCGTTTATGATGTCGAACACTTCAACATCGGCGATCATGATTTCGGCCTCATGACGTTTAAGATCATTCGTAATCCTTTTGCAATTGAATGCATCATTGGCATGGAATTTCTCAAATCTAAGATTATCTTCATCGATTTTCCTAATCGTAAACTCTATATTTCCTGTTCCTGATCCTTTCTATTTAAGACGGCTCTTAAGAATGAAGACGCACCAGCCGTCTCGCCATCGCCCTCCTCCAGTTGGGGGTCATTTTCGCGCAGTGATGATGAATG
>DASRUF010000200.1:0-11197 GCA_035655575.1 Bacteroidota bacterium
CCATCACGGTCGGATTCATCACGAATGTCCGAGATATCTTCGACTTTCTTATCATGAACAAGGTCAGCGATTTTTTCAATCAATGATGCTTTATTGACCTGATAGGGAATCTCCGTAACGATAATCGCTTGCCGGTCTCCCCGACCGGTTTCAATGCTCGCTCTTGCTCGAACCAGTATCCTTCCCCGGCCCGTCTTGTATGCTTCTTTCACTCCGTCATATCCATAAATGATGCCACCGGTTGGAAAATCAGGCGCCTTGATAATTTTCAATAATTTATCGTCTGTCATATCCTGATTATCGATGAGAGCAAAACAACCATCGATTATTTCAGAAAGATTATGTGGGGGGATATTTGTTGTCATACCGACTGCAATCCCCGATGTACCATTGATGAGAAGATTGGGAATTAACGCTGGGAGAACAGTTGGCTCTTTGAGTGTATCATCAAAATTGGGGATGAACTTGACGGTATTTTTCTCAAGGTCTCGAAGCATCTCCTCAGCCATTCGAGAGAGGCGTACTTCAGTATAACGCATCGCTGCTGGCGAATCGCCATCGACCGAACCGAAGTTTCCTTGCCCATCGACAAGCGGGTAACGCAGAGAAAATTCCTGCGCCATTCTTACCATCGTGTCATACACTGCTGTGTCGCCGTGTGGATGATATTTACCGAGCACCTCACCGACAATACGAGCGCTTTTCTTATACGGTCGATTGCTTGCTAAACCTAGGTCCTGCATACCGAATAGCACACGACGATGCACGGGTTTTAAACCATCCCGCACATCAGGCAATGCTCGTGCAACGATCACGCTCATAGCATAATCGATGTACGAGCCTTTCATTTCATCTTCGATATCGACGGGGATTATTTTTTCACTAATGGTTGCCATTGATATTAATTTTCGGATTTTTTCTAAACTTGCTTTTGAATTTCTTGTAGAACTTTGAGATCTGCTAAATCTTTTTTACCGCCTGAGGTTTCTTTTATTTCTACGTATAGGGGAATGATGGAATAACTGCTTTAAACTCTTTGATTTCTGGTTCCCCCGGATTCGATCATACTTTTTCTATTGCCTGCTTACACATCCAAATTCCTTACATATTTTGCATTCTTCTCAATAAATTCCCGGCGCGGTTCAACTTCATCGCCCATAAGAATCGAGAATGTTCGATCTGCATCAGCAGCGTTTTCAATCGATACCTGCAGGATTGTCCTGGTCTCTGGGTTCATTGTCGTTGACCAGAGTTGTTCGGGATTCATTTCACCAAGGCCCTTAAATCGTGAGATAACAATTCCGTTAGAACTCACAACAATCCCTTCCTCGTCTTCTCCAACACCCTCACTCTCCCCTTTTGAGACTTTCTCATCTTTTGAAGACCCTTTTGCCCCATCCTTTTTCTTCTCACTCTTCAGACGCTTTATCAGCTCATCTCGCTCTTCCTCATCATAGGCATATAACTCTTGTTTCCCCTTTTTAATTTTGTAAAGCGGCGGCTGCGCAATATAAACATGTCCAAGATCGATAATTTCCTTCATGTAACGGAATAGTAAAGTCAGCAACAGCGTGCGGATGTGTGATCCATCGACATCGGCATCGCACATGATAATGATTTTGCCATAGCGAATCTTCGAAGCATCAAATTCTTCTCCCACACCCGCGCCGATTGCAGTAAAGATGCATCGGATTTCTTCATTTTCTAAAATCTTATGGAGGCGGGCTTTTTCGACATTTAAAATTTTTCCCTTAATTGGAAGAATTGCCTGGAAGCTACGATCCCGCCCTTGCTTCGCACTACCGCCTGCAGAATCTCCCTCAACGATATACAACTCACAGTGCTCTGGATCATCAATAGAACAATCCGCAAGTTTTCCGGGAAGACTTGACGACTCCAATGCACTTTTTCGCCGAGTGAGGTCACGTGCTTTGCGTGCAGCCTCTCGTGCTTCCGCCGCCCGTAAACACTTATCAATAATCTTCCTTGCATCCGAAGGATTTTCATCAAGCCATGTTGCTAAATGCTCGCCGACAATTGTCTCGACAATACTTTTTATCTCGCTGTTTCCTAACTTTGTTTTGGTTTGACCTTCGAATTGCGGCTCCGGAACTTTCACACTCAATACCGCAGTTAACCCTTCCTTAAAGTCATCGCCTGTAAGTTGGATTCCGTTTTCTTTTACAAGATTGTTCTTCGATGCGTAATTGTTTAGCGTGCGGGTCAGCGCTGTCCGAAATCCAACAAGATGGGTTCCTCCTTCCAGTGTATTGATATTGTTGACATAGGTAAAAACATTTTCGTTGTATTGCTCATTATATTGAAATGCTATTTCGACTTCTACAATTCGGTTCCCTTCATCCTTATCCTGCCCCTTCGCATAAAAAGATTTACGCATAACAGATGGTCGTATTGCGTCGATATACTTTAAGAACTCAACTAAACCTCCCTTGAAATGGAATTCCTCTTCTTGTTCTTGCTTATCTCGTAAATCGACGATGCGAAATTTTACATCGGGGTTAAGGAACGCGAGTTCTCTAAGTCTTTCTGCAATTGTTTCGAATTTAAAAACTCGGTTCTTAAAGATTTGAGGGTCGGGTAAAAAGGTTACTTTTGTACTGGATTTCCCTTTCTCTGTTTTCCCGATCATTTTAACCTGCGCTAAGGGTTTTCCTCTCTCATATTTTTGGCGCCATATTTTGCCGTCACGGTGAACTTCCACTTCAAGCCATTCTGAAAGAGCGTTGACGACTGAGACACCAACACCATGCAGTCCACCAGAAACTTTATATGTATTTTTATCGAACTTTCCTCCTGCGTGGAGAACTGTCATTACTACTTCGAGAGCGGACCTTTTTTCATCGGGGTGGATATCGGTAGGAATTCCTCGTCCATCGTCGATGACCGTAACCGACCCATCATTGTTCACACTCACATTTATATTATGTGCATACCCGGCAAGCGCTTCATCGACCGAATTGTCAACTACTTCATATACAAGGTGATGTAATCCACGCGTAGATACGTCCCCAATATACATGGCGGGCCGTTGGCGAACTGGATCAAGACCCTTGAGAACTGTAATATCGTCTGCTGTGTACCCACCCCCACCTTTTGGCTTGGTAGGTATCAATGATTCACTGTTTATTTTTTTATCTCGTAATTTTTTATTTTCTTTTTCAATAACTTTAGGCATAGTTTCTTTTCATCGAAATATAATATCCTTGACTATTTCCTGATTCATTCCATTATTAATTTTTTCTATAAGCTCCTTTTTCAAAAAAACAAGTTCATTTCTCCATGTTGAGTTGAGCACGTGAACAAACAATTTTCCCCCATCCATGCGTTCGGCTTGAGCCACTTTAGCTATCTGTTCCCCAACAAAACTCTGCCATTTTTCGAGAACTTGATATTGTCTTATCTTTCTACTTAGACCGAGTTGATCAAGAACGGAAGAAAGTGCATGAACGAAAGGTTTCGGGTATGTTTTCTTCAAACGAGTACCTGGGTAATATGATTTGCAATTGCTCCATTTTGTATAATGAACTTTCGATTCCACCCTTCCTCGGGTAATATGCTCTCCATCAGATATGGGTCGGTTGTTGTAACAAACGTTTGACTCAAATCTCCGACAAAGCTCAACAAATTTTTAGCTCGCTGTTTGTCTAATTCGCTGAAGACATCATCAAGAAGTATAATAGGTGTCTCATTACACCTTTCCTTTAGATAAAAAATTTCCGCCGCCTTCAAGGCAACGAGAAACGTTTTATGTTGTCCTTGCGATGCATATTTTCGTACATCGAAGTTGTTAATTTTGAAGACAAACTCGTCGAGATGCGGTCCTATAATTGTTGAATATGTCCGCAGCTCATCGTTGCGTTGTTCATGAAGTGCATTTCTAAAAAGTTCTTGAAGCTCGATTTTCCCAAGCTTCTTTGGAACTTTAATCGTTGGCATATACTCAATGAATGGGTCCTCAATGTCGTCAACGAGATGATGATATGCTTTTTGTATAAATGGCTGAAACTCCTCGACAAATAAAATCCTTTCGTGCATCATGGTAGTGCCAAACTTTACAAGTTGTTCATCCCACGGCTCCAATAGCTCTTGTGGATTAACCTTCGTAATTTTCGCATCGAACAAAATTTTATTTCTCTGCCGAAGCACGCGCCGATATTCAAGTAAGGTCTGAAAATAATTACTACTGAATTGTGAGATGACAAAATCAACAAATTTTCTTCTTTCTCCTGGTCCACCTGTAGTGATTGGTGAATACTCTGGTGAACAAATTACGAGCGGGAATTTTCCTATTACGGAGGAAAGTGGAAGAACTCGATTTCCATTGATCAAAAAAAATTTTTCTTTCTTTGGTTCCTCGTAAAGAACACGAGTACGATATTCAGTTTCACCTTCTGAAGTAAACGTACCTTCAACCTCAAAATGGTTTTCGTTGAAGTTTAGAACCCAAGAATCATTTCCGGCGTAAAAACTTTTTGTAAGACAGAGGTAGGATATGGCTTCAAGCACAGATGTTTTACCTTGGCCATTGTTTCCAACAAGTAGGTTAATTCCTCTTCCGAAATTTAGCCATGAATCAAGGTGGTTTCGAAAATTTTTAATTCTAAGATTTGTAAGATACATCTATCCAATGATATTAAACATTTAATCTCACCGGCATCACGAGCATCAAGAGGTTTTCTCCGTTATGTTGAGTAACCGGTTTTACTATTGCGGCACGAGTTGATGATCCCATTGAAAAGGTTGCTTCGTCTGTATCGATGTGCGTGAGAAGGTCTGTTATATAATTTGAATTAAATCCTATCTCCATGGGTTCTGAGGAATAATCGCATGAGAGCATCTCTTTTGCCTCACTACCCAAATCGATATCTTCTGCGGATACTGTGAGATTTCCCTTTTTCAACGCAAACCGTATTTGGTGGGTTGTCAAGCTTGCATATAAAGATGTTCTGCGAACTGAAGATATGAGTTGGTTTTTATCAATCACAAGTGTTTTATCATTATCAAGAGGAATGACGCTTTCATAGTTGGGGTATTTTTCTGAAATCAGACGGGAGATCAGGGTTGTTTTATTAAAAGTAAACATGATGCTTTCTTCATTTAATGATATAGTGCATTCCCCATCACCAATCGATTTCAAAACAAGGTTCAATGCCTTTGCAGGAATGATAAGATCGATATCTTTTTTTCCAGATGAGAATGACGAGTTAACAAATCGAACTAACCTATGACCATCCGTCGCTGCTACACGTATCTCAGTCTTACGGAACTGGAATAGCACTCCCATCATTGCAGGACGCAGTTCGTCTGTGCTTACTGCAAACAATGTTTTGCTTATCAATCTTCTTAGAATATTTTCGCTTATTTTTATTTCCTCGATACTTTTGAATGTAGAAATTGTTGGAAAATTCTCGACCGATTCTCCTGTTAATTTATATTCTCCATTACTCGTCGATATTGTAATTTTATTATTATTAGGTTCGGCTATAAATGTCATTTCAGTGCTCGGTAATGACCTAACAGTCTCAAACAAGCGTTTTGCCGGCACGGCTATTTTCCCTTCTTTAATAACTTTTAAAGGAATGTCTACTGACATTGATATATCTAGATCTGTTGCCGTTAAACGTAATTGGTCTTTTTGGGCTTCAAATAGAAAGTTTTCAAGAATTGGTAGTGTTGATTTTGATGGTATAACCCCACCAATATTACCTAAAACTTTTTGTAAGTCGTTGCTTGAAATAGAAAAATTCATTACTGCTCCTTAGTGCTGTAGACGGGATATTATATGAAGATTAGTTTACAAATTTAGGAATATTTTATTTTATATACAATGAAGATGGTATAATTATTATAAAGTATTTTTTAAATAAATACACTTATTATAATATGAACGGTATATATGTTTATAATACATCTATCTCTATTATGTTGTTAGAGGTTAGAGAAAATGTGAGTATTCATAAATTGTTAATTGTTAGTTGATATCATTCTATTATTACTCAAAGTATTTATCAGTGATAGTGCCAACATAACATTAGTATATATATTTACACATGTAGTTAACTTAAAACTCACACAGTTTTGATATAGTAGTTAAAAAGTTTTACACGTATTAATAATTATAAAAATGTACTGAACGGGTATTTATATTTTTAATCTACCTCATTAATAGTTCAAGTTTAGATCTTAATTGTTGAACGATGCTTTTTTGCTTGGAATCAACTTTTATACTATCCTCAATTGTTTGGTAGGCATGGATAACTGTACTATGGTCACGTCCACCAAAATGTAACCCAATAGTTTTTAATGAAGCATTTGTTAATTCTTTAGTAAGATACATTGCGATTTGTCGTGCGTTTACTATCTCTTGCTTTCTTGTTTTGGCTCGGACAAGATCTTCTGGGATACCTAAAAATTCACAAACGACGCGTTGTATTTCTTCAATAGTAAGACGACTACGAACTTCACCAACAAGCAATCTCACAACATCTTTGGCAAGATCAATATTGATTTCTCTGTTTTCTAACGATGCACGAGCAAGCAAACTTATGAGACACCCTTCGAGTTCGCGGATATTTGACGTGACATTTGCTGCAATGAAATCGACAACCTCATGGGATAGCTCTATGCCATCGTCACTACTTTTTTTTCTGAGAATAGCGAGTCGTGTTTCGAGATCTGGCGGCTGAATATCAGCCGTTAGACCCCATTGGAAGCGAGATATAAGTCTTTCATTAAGTCCCCTCAATTCTTTTGGAGGCTTATCTGAGGATAGAATAATTTGCTTACCCAAATGGTGAAGCGTATTGAATGTATGGAAAAAAACGTCTTGGGTTTTTTCCTTCCCGGCAAAAAATTGAATATCATCAACAATGAGAACATCAACACTACGATAATTAGATAAAAATTTCGCAACATTATCTTTCTGGATCGCTTCGACAAAATCCACGGTGAATCTCTCGCTTGAGATGTAAATAATTTTATTTGTTCTTCCGGTTTTAATAATATGATTTCCAATGGCATGGACAAGGTGTGTTTTTCCTAATCCCACGCCACCATAGACCACAAGCGGGTTAAATGATGTCCCGCTAGGATTATTTGCTACGGCGAGAGCAGCAGCACGCGCAAATTGATTGCTTTCCCCTTTTATATAATTATCGAAAGTGTATCGAGAATTAAGAGTCGGATTGGGTTGCAATGGTACAAACGAGGCACTTATAATTCCACGGTCATTCTCAACTAATCCACTTTGGATATCAGCAGTTAGTGAAGAACTAATGGAAGAAGAAGATGAGATAGAAGGGTTGTTATTCTCTGTAATTGGAATATCTCGATCTTCAGGGGCGATGAAATACGCGAGTGTCATTTCTGACCCGATGGCTTTCGTAAGAGCTTCATTAAGTAAGGAATAATAATGTTCCTCAAGCCATTCATAGAAAAACTGACTCGGTACCTGAATAAATAATTTTTCTTGTTCAATTCTCAGTGGAACAATTGGCTCGAACCAAGTTTTAAAGCTCTGATTGTTTACTCGACTACGGACGACATTAAGGCAATCGCGCCAGATTTTTTGCAGGTAGGCTTCTTCGCTCTCAACTGTTATTTCAGATGAGTTTCTTGTAAAATTCTGAAGGTATTCTCCGCTCATTTGTAGATAACTCGATTATATTTTATTGGTTACATAGATATAGACAAAAGTTAACAGGATATTCACATAAATGTTAACAATTGTTGATAATGATGTGAGAACAAGGGGTAAAAGGATCCCGCTTAAATTAACAACCAAATAGTAGATTAAGTAACAGTAGAATAACTCGTTAACACAATAAACGCGGATAGGACATCAACGAAAATTCATCTCGGATAGATACAAGCTTATACTATAAAAATAGTTATCCACGAATAGTCCACACTCAGTTGGAACCCATTACCTATCACATTATACGAAGAATTCGCAATCAGGGCAAGTAAAATAAATTAAAATCTGTCCTTCTCGGTTTGTTTTTCTGGCACGATTTTTATACATTTTGTGGAGAACAATAATCTTTAAGTCACTGCAGAGGATTGCTGATCGCGATCCTCTTTTTAATTCTGACACATAAAATTTACGTAATATTATGAAAAGAACATTTCAACCAAGTTTAAGGAAAAGGAAAAATAAGCACGGTTTTCGAGAACGAATGAAATCGAAGAGTGGAAAAGGAGTGCTTGCACGTCGACGTGCTAAGGGGCGGTGGAAGCTTACCGTTAGTGATGAGTAATATGGCCAGACATCGATCTTTTTTACGTGCAATATTCTCTTAAGAAATCGGAGATTTTAAAGAGTAAGAAAAGATTTCAAGAGATTTTTGCACGAGGAGAAAAATTTCGAGGGAGGGTAATCCAATGTATATTAATACTTCATGAACCCGCGCAAGGGCAAGGTCGAGCAAAAGTGAAGGTTGGATTTAGCGTCCGTAGATCTGTGCGTAATGCTGTTGATAGAAATAGGATTAAAAGATTAATGAAGGAATCATACCGGCTTAATCAAAACATACTTCATGACGCCATTCAAAGATTTTCACCTTCACTCGAATTAATCTTTTTATATACACCATCATTACAGAAGCCATTCTCTCTCCCATCGTATACAGAAGTTGAAGGAGATGTAAAATTACTATTGGATAAAATTATAGAAAGCAGGATCGGATATTAATGGTAACCACGCTCCTTCAAATTTATAAGAAAATCATCTCACCACTTTTACCTGGGAATACATGTCGATTTTATCCATCATGTTCTACATATGCCATAGAAGCTATTCATCGTTACGGCACTTGGCAAGGGGTGTATTTGGGAATGAAAAGATTACTACGGTGTCACCCGTTTCATCCGGGTGGATATGATCCCATCCCATAGATTGTCAATACGCCTTATTATTATATTATTCTGAGGTTTTCATGGACCGAAATACGGTTATTGGTTTTATCTTAATTGGTTTAATATTAATGATTTGGATGTGGATGAATATGCCACCCCCAAGTCAACAGCGCAATCTTGTCGACTCAACACATTCAGACACAGTTATTGCAGACACCACTAAACGTTATGTAGGGGTAGTAGATAAAAATGTTAAAGGACAAGATACGCTTGGAAATTATTTTTCTCACCTCGTTAAGGGGATAGAAAGAAATATAATTATAGAGTCTCAGAATTACCGAGCTGAAATTTCTACAAAAGGTGGCAATATTAGATCTTGGAAATTGCAAAATTATAAAACATGGGACCAACAGCCTATAGATTTGCTCAGTGATAATAAGCAGGGAGAATTCAATTTAATTTTTTACACGTCAGACGGAAAACTTGTAAACACAAAGAATTTATTCTTTCAAAGTGAATTTCAAAATGGAAAAATTATTAAATTGCAGAACAATGATTCAATTAAGATAAACTTATCTCTGATAATTGATAATGATAGTCGCATAATAAAAACATTAACTTTCGAGGGTGGAACGTACTCAATGGATGCTGACTACCGATTCGAAAGAATGAACGGAGTCATATCAAATTTTGAGTATCAAGCGACATGGGAGACAGGCTTACCTAATCCTGAGTATAACAGCGTTGATGAATCAAACTTTTCAAAAGCATCCGTGTTTGCAGGGGGTGAGGTTACAGAAGTCGATGCAAGTGATCTTACCGAGACATTAAGAGAGAATCTAACTGGGAGGATGGCATGGGTTGCGATACGCAACAAATATTTTACAATGGCCATCATACCTCGGTATCCTGAAAGCAATGGTGCTTATCTCGAAGGGACGCGGCGCACGTTACCCAACAAAGGGATAAAAGAGGACTATAATGTTGCAGTCAAAATGCCTTTTTTAGGCAAAGATGTTGAAAACGCTCGATTTACACTGTATTTAGGTCCGCTTGATATTGGGATCGTGAAAAGTTATAACATAGGGCTCGACCATATCATGAGCTTAGGCGCAGCATGGATTATCCGTCCGATTGCTGAATATGTGATCATACCATTGTTTCAATTCTTAAGATATTTTATACCCAATTATGGATATGTTCTTATTGTATTTTCTATCATCATCAAAATTATTCTGCATCCATTGACCAGAACAAGCATGCGTTCCATGCAGAGGATGCAATCGTTACAACCGATGATGAATGAGATACGTGAGAAGTACAAAGATGATCCCCAAAAGATGAATCAACAAATCATGCGATTGTATAAAGAGTATGGTGTAAATCCTGCTGGCGGATGTTTACCAATGTTATTGCAACTCCCAATTCTGTATGCCCTTTGGAATGTCTTCAGTTCCGCGATTGAATTACGTCAGGCAAGTTTTATATGGTGGATAACCGATTTATCAGTCCCTGATGTTATTGTCACACTTCCTTTTCATCTACCAATTTTTGACATCAATACAATTAGCGGACTTGCTTTGTTGATGGGCATTACGATGTTTATCCAACAGAAGATGACTGTGAAAGATCCGCGACAAAAAATGATGGTTTGGATGATGCCAATATTAATGACACTTCTTTTCAATAGTTTTCCATCGGGTTTGAATTTGTATTATTTTGTTTTCAATCTACTTTCGATAGCTCAGCAGGCGTGGATGAACAAACACCACAAGAACGAACCACTACGAAAAATTGAGGTTAAAAAAGGTGCAGGTGGATTTATGAGTCGCTTAACTAAGAATATGCCAAAGCTTAATAAGTAAGGTCTCACAAATATTTTTTCAAGCAATGAACCCGCATCGATATGCGGGTTTTTTTGTTCTTTGTATTTCAAGTCAGACTTTTCTAAATTAGCACAATTACAATTCTTCTTTCCCAAGCGATGTTTCAAGATGATGTTATAGCCGCAGTTGCAACCCCAATTGGAGAAGGGGGGCTTGCTGTTGTTAGAGTCAGCGGCAAAAACGCAATTCAAGTTGTCGACCAAGGTTTTCGTGGTAAACGACGGCTTGCCTCCGCTAGGACACACACTGCGCATTTTGGTCATTTTGCAAATCGAACAGGGGAGGTTATAGATGAAATTATAGCAACAGTTTATAAAGAACCCAGCTCGTACACGGGAGAGAATAGCTGTGAAATTAGTTGTCACGGAGGAGTCTTTGTAATCAAGAGTATTTTAAGTTCCCTAATTGAATTTGGTTGTCGGCTGGCACAACCT
>DASRUF010000201.1:0-3196 GCA_035655575.1 Bacteroidota bacterium
ACAATACCTTCTTCATTAGTGATTTTTATAGTATCTTTTGGTGGAACGGCAGTAATTGCACCACCATAATCCGACGCAACCCGGATAACCCTACGGATGATTTCGGCAGTCACAAACGGACGAACTGCATCGTGAACTACAACAATTCCTATATTTTTATTTTTCAATCGCTCAAGCCCACTCCATACCGAATCCTGGCGTTTTTTCCCACCCAGAGTAATATCAAAAACTTTAGAAAATTTATTAGTCTCAACAAGGCGATAAAAAAAATCCATATCGTTATTCGCAACAACAAGAATAATGTGATCAACTTCGTTAGTCAATTGGAATTTTTCGATCACGTGTTGAACAATGGGTTTGCCATCGAGTAATAAAAATTGTTTTGATTGAGAGCCCCCAAATCGTGAGCCACTTCCTGCTGCTGGAATCACAACACCGATTTTTTTTTTACTAATCATTTGATGAGAACATTGATAGCTATAAAGCGAGACGACAATAGATGAATGATCAAATAATCAACATTGTGTCGCCATAGCTATAAAAACGCCACTTATCTTTGATTGCCTTTTTGTATGCTTTAACAATGAAATCACGGTCGGCAAAGGCAGAAACCATCATCAAAAGTGTTGACTCTGGCATATGAAAGTTTGTAATCAAACGATCAACAATTTTAAAATCGTATGGAGGAAAAATAAATTTATCCGTCCAACCACGAGTTGCTTTGAGATGACCTGTGGTAGTAACACTTGATTCTACAGCTCGAGTTGTGCTTGTACCACATACGAACACATGACCCCGATTATCGATTGTTCTGTTTACGACGTCAACAGTTGATTGAGGAATTTCATAATACTCAGAATCCATTTTATGTTTAGAGAGATCTTCAACTTCGACAGCTCGAAACGAACCGAGACCCAAATGAAGCACAACAGGAACTATTTTTACACCTTTTTTTTCTAGCGCGCTGACAACTCGTTTAGTAAAATGAAGTCCAGCCGTCGGTGCGGCAACCGAGCCAAGTTGTTGTGCAAAAATGGTTTGATAACTATCTTTGTCCGAATCTTCGGGCTCACGTTTGATATAATACGGTAAGGGCATCATGCCGATCCGTTCAATTACTTTGAAGAGATCACCTTTATAGTTGAAACGTACTGTTCTTCCTCTTGATGTTGTATTATCAATAACTTCACACCAAAATTTTGCATCGTCGAAATAAATTTTATTACCTATGCGGACTTTTCTTGCAGGATCGACAATAACATCCCAAATGCTATCAACCTGATTAAGTTCTCGTAAGAGAAATACTTCGATCTTAGCATTTGTTTTTTCCTTTTTACCGAACAACCTTGCTGCAAATACTTTTGACGAATTGACTATTAAACAATCGCCTTTACTGAAGTAATCCACAATATCACTGAATCTGCGTTCGATCATGGATTCATCAGCGCGATTGAGGACCAATACACGAGCTGAATCTCTCGGTTTGGCAGGATACTTTGCTATAAGATTCCTGGGAAGTGGGTATTTAAAATCAGAAAGCTTCATCGGTTACTTACCTTTTCGTTGTTCATTAATTTTCATTGAAGTAAAGCTGATTCAACGGTTATCGATTAAATTTACTGCGTGACGATTTTTTCATACGCTGGTTCATTTTTTGGCGAATTGCAGCTTGCGCTGCAGCTAACCGTGCAATCGGAACTCTATATGGCGAGCAACTTACATAATCAAGGTCAAGCGTTGCGCAAAATTCAATCGATTTTGGATCGCCACCATGTTCACCACATATTCCGACCTTAAGATTTGGGCGTATCGACCTTCCCTTTTGAACCGCGGTTTCCATCAATGAACCAACACCTTTTCGGTCCAAAGTCTGAAAGGGATCATAATCGAAAATCCCGTGCTCAAGATATTGTGGTAAAAATGTACCCGCATCATCTCGGCTGAGACCCAGTGTTGTTTGTGTAAGATCATTTGTACCGAATGAAAAAAATTCAGCAAAAACCGCAATCTCATCTGCGGTGACCGCTGCGCGAGGAAGCTCAATCATTGTACCAAGAAGATAATCTACACGAATCCCCAGTTCTGTAAACACCTGTTCTGCAACACGACGTACAATCTGCTCTTCCTCTCTTAATTCGCTCGCATAGCCAACAAGGGGAATCATGATTTCAAGGTTTGGTTCTATTCCCTCTTTCTTTACCTGACATGTCGCTTCAAAGATTGCCCGAGTTTGCATCTCTGTAATTTCTGGAAAGATTATACCTAATCGACATCCCCGGTTCCCCAGCATTGGGTTAAATTCTTTTAACTGGTTTATACGGTGAATAACACGTTCCTTGGATATACCCATCCTCGTTGCAAATTGTTCAGCCTCCTGATCCCCGTGGGGCAAAAATTCATGCAAAGGTGGATCAAGGGTACGAATCGTGACGGGACGAGTTTTCATTACTCGGAAAATTTCAATAAAATCATTCCGCTGCATAGGAAGAAGCTTTGTTAAGGCACGGCGTCGACCGACCTCATCTTCTGCGAGAATCATCTCCCGTACTGTGTCGATCCTGTCACCTCCAAAAAACATGTGTTCGGTTCTACAGAGTCCAATGCCCTCAGCGCCAAACGAGATGGCAATTTCGCTCTGATCAGGCAGATCAGCATTAGTCCGTATTTTTAACTTCCGACTTCGATCAGACCACTCCATTAATTTTTGATAGGTCTTGAAGACGTGCGAGGATTCACCTGATCTATCTTTTTGAACAAGTACTCGAACAACGTCAGAAGGTTTTGTTTTTAATTCACCTGAGATAACTTCTCCTGTGGATCCATCGATCGAAAGATACTCTCCTTGTTTGATCACATGGCTATTAACCCGCATGAGAGAATCTGCGTAGTTTATATTTAACGCTCCGCAACCTGCAACACATACCTTACCCATCTGACGCGCAACGAGGGCAGCATGGGACGTCATTCCACCTCGCGCCGTCAAGATGCCTTCGGATGCATCCATACCTTTAATGTCTTCAGGTGAAGTCTCTATCCTTACAAGAATAATCCTTTCACCGCGCTTCTTCCACTCTTCGGCATCATGCGCGCTGAATACCACCCTCCCAGTCGCTGCACCTGGACCAGCATTTAAACCTTTCGCAAGCAGCCGTCCACTTTGAATGGCGATTTTCTTTTCTTCCTGATCAAATATCGG
>DASRUF010000202.1:0-8961 GCA_035655575.1 Bacteroidota bacterium
GGGAGCCGCAGCTTCCATCCTTTCAAGAGATTTTCCTCCTGTACCACCCCACGTGGGCGAATACCGAACGCTATCGATGGGAACCCCTCGTGAATCGAAAAGCGCCACGGCATCTCCGCTATTGTTTAGAAAAAATGTTGGCATTTGGGAAATTTCCGCAACGGGCGAGGAGATTGTTCCATAGGCGCTATCGAAATTATCCTTTGCTTTTGTAACAACGAGATAACTCTGAGGGGCAACAATGAGAGGTATTGACGAGATTGTGTATTTCGTAGAGGAATTTCGATTACTTAACTTCCAATTTCTCAGATCAACATTAATTGATGATGTATTGAATAGTTCAATCCACTCGGGTTTACCCGGAGAAGGTGCAAACATTATTTCATTGATGACGAGAGATCTCGAAGTATCCTCTATCATCAAAGAAACGTGTTTTATGTTGTTTGCGAGGTTTTGATCGTTCGATAACACAGCTTGTACAATGATGTGGGTATTACTGGAAGTTAATTCCGCTAATGTTGTTTCCACGGAGATCGTGTCATCGGGTTGAAGGTTTTGATTAATTTTTGATGAAGAAAATAGTTCGGAATCGTCAGGGATGGAATCGCTATCGATGTCATTGAATAAGTTCACAGTTGTATTTTCAATTTGTTGAGTGCCAAGATTTTTCAATATTGTACGAATAACAACTGAGTCACCAATTCTTGGAAATAATGGTATGGTGCTAATTCCAATAATTCCTATATCATATTGAGCACGTGCGCTAATTGATACATTATCGAAACGGAGCGTACCTGTCGATCCTGTTCCATTGCCAACAATTCGCCATCGTATTTTTACCATCGATTGGTTAGTGAGCGAAGATGGTATTTTCATATTTCTCCTAACGTAAGAGGTAACACCAGGATTTTTCAACGTATCTCCGATTTGTATGAAGAAGGATGACCCCCCATCGAGTGAAGCTTCAAGAATTAGATCGGAGTTGTGGCTGCTGGATCGGCGTTCATAAAAAATGAGACTATCTGCTTCTTTACTTGAAAAATCGAGGAGAGGAGAAGTCAGACTTTGACTAATCGTCGCATTTGTGCTAATCACTGCATAAGGAGGGGAAAAAACAGTTGACGATGTAGTGGTAAAATCACCTGTTATTTGTCTATTCGTAGTAGTTGACCAGCCACTGGGCAACGAAGGGGGTGCTGTGGTATCGAAATTTTCGAAGAACGGAAATTGCTGGGCTTCAGCTTGAGCAATACAAGCGAAAAAAAGAAACAACGACATTTTTTTGAAATAAAACATGAGACCCTCTCCCAAGATATCATTGAGATCGAATGAAGAAGGCTTCCGAGAAATTACTGTTAACTCATCTTACAGATTAGCCCCCTGAAGCCCGTTTTTCTAACGATGATTTAGAAATCCTACAATGAGCTTTTTTCAACCCATATCTGTATTAAATTGATAATTGACTCCACTGATTTTTCCATACCACGAACGGGAATCCATTCAAGTTTGCCGTGAAAATTTTCACCGCCTGTAAAGATGTTCGGACACGGTAACCCCATGTAGGTGAGACGAGCGCCATCAGTTCCCCCACGGGTTGGCTTAAAAATTGGTGTGACATTTGACCGTTTGCAAGCTTCCATCGCATATTCGGTTACAAAAGGTGTTTTATCAAGCTCCAGACGCATGTTTCTATAACTCTCTTTACTCTCGATAATAATCTTTACATCAGGAAATTTTTTTAATACCTCATCTCGGATATTATTTAATATTCTCTTTTGTTTCTCTAAGCCATCCAGATCGAAGTCGCGTAATAACACCTTGAGTCTGGACACTTCGGTTTCTAGAGTCCCGCTGTATGGATGAAGGAAGCCTTCACGGTTTTCTGTTGTTTCGGGCTTCATATCTTCTGGAAATCGAGAGATGAGATCTGCGAGAGCGTAGAGTGAATTGACCATCATCCCTTTCGCTGTTCCGGGATGTGTACTCTGACCTTGTATGGTAATTGTTACAGCGTCGGCGTTCCATGTTTCATTACTTATTTCCCCTGTGGGTCCTCCATCCACAGTATAGGCATATCGGGCATCGAATTTTTTTATATCGAATTTATCAGCTCCTTTACCAACCTCCTCATCGGGTGTGAATGCAATTTTTATTGTACCTCGTTTGATGTTCGGGTTGTTAATAAGCGTTTGGAGAGCAGTCATGATTTCGGCAATGCCCGCTTTATCATCAGCTCCCAAGAGTGTGGTGCCGTCAGCGGTGATGATATCGCTACCGATATATTCTTTTAACCGAGGATTTTTTTCAACGGTGATTACTTGTGTAGTATCATTGGGAAGATGGAGATCTCCTCCCGGGTAATTCTTGTGCGTAATTGGATTCACATTTTCCCCCGAAACCGCGGGTGAGGTATCCATGTGTGAAATTAATCCAATGACATGGATTTTCTTAGCCAAAGTTTCTGGCAAATTGCTTGGGAGAGTTGCATAGACATAGCAATGATCATCAACGTGTGCATCATTTAATCCAAGTTCTCGTAACTCTTGAACAAGAACTTTTGCAAGATTAAATTGTTTTTGAGTACTCGGGATAGTATCGACGTCTTCTTTTGATTGTGTATCAATTTTAACGTAACGGAGAAATCGTTCGACGAGAGTTTGGTGTTGATTTATGGATGGCAAACTATAATTTACAGTTAAGAGAATAAAGAGGAGATTAGATGTAAAGAAGCGGAGTAATTTCATAAAATGTGGCTCAAAAAATTAATTCATTACCGCCATAGTATGAATTTTCATATCGAGATGCAACTCAAAAAGTGCAAAAAGTGACGTGTATAATTATCCCTTGGTTTGGAGAATAGATCAATAATTTCATAATTTGGCGATGACAAATGAAGGATTTTAGAATATATTGTTGAACCCTTTAATGATGATTGGACAAAGAAGAAAAACAATTTAAAATCGAAAATATATTTGAAAAATCTTGGATATTGTTTAAATATGAACTCTTTAAGCAGATAGCCAGAGTTTGATGGTTATCACTCCTTCTTTAATTATTATTTTATAAGATGTAGTTAATCTCTTTCATTATTTGTTAATTTTTACTCGTTTTACTTGTATTCTATCTATTTATTACTTATTTTTAGGGTCAAAAAATGATCCTACATTCAATTCAAGTACCAATCCAAAAAATTTTTATGAATTCGTTTGTGGGGTTAATCCTTCTTGGAATTACCAATACGGCTGTATTTTCACAGTCACCCCCAGATACATCCGCATCTGCAATACTAAATCAGGCTTATCCTCTGATAGAGCAAAATCCCACTGAAGCAATAAAGCTATTTGAGCGTGCTCTTATCATAGAACCTGAGAACATTCTGGCGAGGAGGCAATTAGGCTATCTGTATATGCGGGAAGGCAAAAATGAACTTGCACTTCAACAATTTACTGCCGCAGAAAAAATAAGACAGTCAGATACTACAAAATTGCAGATTGCATTTTTGTTAAACACGATGGAACACAAAGATGAAGCAAAACTAATTTTTCAAGAATTACAATATAGCTCCGATCCTGAAATTCAGGCTCAAGCCATTAAATCAGTTTCGTTGTTTTCCGTAGAAACCGAATCTCCACCCAAAGTCACTCAGGTGGTCACATCTCATCCGCATTGGCGATTTCACTTCTATGCAACACCGTATTACGATTCTCGGTTTAAGACAAGCTTTTATCAATCGCATTTTTCACAAGGGTATTATTTTACATCTGAAAACACTTATAGTATTTACAGTATAGTTTCAGTTTCAGGCGATGCTAAGTCGAGCGGTGGTATAGCACCGATCATTTTTTCTGACAATGCATTAATTCTTGGTCTTGGATTACGCGCTAAACCGCTTACGGGATTAACGCTGAATATACAGGAAGGAATTGCCATAGATCTCATAAAGCGGGGAACGATTCCGAGGACGCAGGGTGATTTTAGATTTGTGGGTGATTATTCTTACGGTTTGTACGCACCACGTAACGTACATTCGCAGATACAATTCCCCTTTTCAATATTTGGCGACTTTACAACATCGGCTGGGTATTATTCACGTTATAAGAATTTGATCGGCTATTCAAGTATGAGAGCTGGCGTTAGACTGGTTGAAGTTTCAGTGACCGCGTTGGATATTTATGGTTTTGGTAGAGTTGTGCGTGATTGGGAAAAAGAATTTTATAATAATCTTATCGAAGGCGGTTTTGGTGTTCGTTTGATTCCCAATATTAATTGGGGTTTGCATATAGTGGGTGATTTTCAAAGGGGACGTTATTGGCAAGTGTCTCCAAAACCGATTCCATATGAACTGTATTACAACAGCTTTCGATTGTTCCTGATTATTGATCATACTTTCTGATAGTCTCTATGCTTGATTGGTTAATCGAAATACTACGTGCTTCTTATTCATTTTTGTACATCGCTGCGTTTGTTGCAGCCTCATTTCTTTTTATGAGTGGTCTTGATGATCTTTTTATCGATATGTATTATTGGTTTCATCAGTTTTTTATCAAGAAAAAGTTTAATAAATATCAGTATGAATCTCCAGAAAAACTCCACGAGACCCCAGAGAAACCAATTGCCATCGTTGTACCAGCATGGCATGAAGGAAATGTAATTGATAAGATGTTGATCAATGCGTGTAATACGATCCAGTACCAAAAGTATGATATTTTTGTTGGAGTCTACCCAAATGATCCTGAGACCGTAATAAAGGTTGAACAAGTCAATCAACAATATCCAAACGTGCACGCAGTGGTATCAGACAATCCGGGTCCAACAACCAAAGCTGAAAACTTAAACCAAATCCATCAAGGAATGCTGAAATGGGAGAATAAGACAGGTATTCGTTATGATATTATTTTGATGCATGATGCAGAAGATGTTATCCATCCAATGTCCTTGAAAATATTTAACTATTTTATCCCGGATTATGACATGGTGCAGTTACCCGTATTTCCACTTTACACGACACACAGCGATCTCATTCATTGGACCTATGCCGATGAATTTGCTGAAAGCCATACAAAGGATCTGGCTGTTCGTCAACATTTCAGTGGTTTCGTTCCTTCAGCAGGAGTTGGAACTGCCTTCAACCGTTGGCTCATCGAATTTGTTGGTACTTCGTTTGCAAAGAATATTTTCAGATCAACATCTCTTACAGAGGATTACGACTTAGCGCTACGATTAGCTCTAGGAAAAGCCAATTTACTTTTTGCCTATAAACCGTTTGGCATTAATGTCGGCACACGCGCGTTCTTTCCACACTCTATGCGGGCCGCAATTCGTCAAAAAAGCCGTTGGATAACCGGGATATGTTTACAATCTTGGAAAACGATTGGGTGGAAGGGTGACGCAAAATTTCGGTTCATCTTATATCGCGACCGAAAAGCAGTCATTGCCAATGCTATCAATTTTCTTGCATATGTAGTTATTTTATACTTGATGGTGTACGAAGCAGTTCGTTTCGGATTTGAAGCATATAGATCTCTACCCCCCATAGTTGTAAAAGGTACTTTACTTTGGTATCTTGTTGTTATTTGTAGTGTGATGATGTTATGGAGAATCCTCCATCGTATCATTACGGTAAAGCGAGTATATGGAATGAGGGCTGCGTTTATTAGTGTCGTTCGGCTACCGATATCAAATATTATCAATTTTAGTGCAACGGGCAAGGCGCTTTTTCAATTTTTTGAAGCAGCGACAAAGAAGAAAGATCTTACATGGGATAAAACAGATCATAAGTTTCCAACTGCCGCACAACAAGTAAAAAATTGAAGCAATATTAAAACCAACTAAAAAGGACATTATGAGTCAACCAATTCGTTTGTTGTATGTTGATGATGAGGAGTCATTACGGATTCTTGTTAAAAGTCAACTCATTTCAGAAGGATTTTATGTGGAAGCTGCTGATGACGGTGACACAGCTATAGAAGAACTCAAGAAGAACTCTTTTGATATCATTTTACTTGACATCCGCATGCCCCGCATGAATGGCATCGAAGTCCTTAAGTTTATTAAACAACAAAAAATTAAGTCCCGCGTTGTGATGTTGACTGCTGTTGATGATCTTTCCATCGCGATCGAGTCAGTAAAGAATGGGGCAAATGATTATGTTACCAAGCCCTACGATCTGAACAATCTTTTAGCTTGTATAAATAGAGTCATAGCAAGGTAAAAGTCTGGCTTACAGTTTTCCATCGATCTAACCGATTCAACCTACAAAACATTCTTTCGATATTATTGCCTTTTCGGCAATTTGTTCGTAATTTTATTGCGAGGTCAAGTCCTATACGGCGAGAAACCTCCAAACTCCGCTAGGTCCGGAAGGAAGCAACGGTAGGAGGTCAATCTCGGGTGATGTAGGGTAGCTTGACCTCTTTTGTTACACACCCTATTGCAATCCATTCAATAATTTCTTAACTTTACTTAATAAAACTCTGAAAGTAAACATCATATTTATAATTAATAGAAGAGTTTTTCATGAAAATTCATATCGCAACAAGTCTTTGGTTAACGATGTTGAGTATCTTATCCCTACGAGTTTTTTCTTCGTTAAGAAGAAATCCTCTCACTTCGTTCCAAGATTTCGCCACGGCATTGATCCGTAGGTGTC
The DNA here is from genome assembly GCA_035655575.1 of Bacteroidota bacterium. Lineage (GTDB taxonomy): Bacteria > Bacteroidota > Ignavibacteria > UBA10030 > SZUA-254 > DASRUF01. Next base: position 6,650 of record DASRUF010000202.1, read on the forward strand.
GTTGCAGTATTCCATACACATATATGAACCTAAGTTTATCCAGAAAGACAATGATTCTGTATGACGTGGGTTCGGAGGAACGAGGTCCTTTTTATGAGAAAAGAAATTATTATCAATTCAACCGCCAATGAGATTCGCATAGCGATAACCGAAGATAAACGGTTGAGTGAACTATATGTAGAAACTCCAGAAAAAGAGCGAATGGTAGGGGATATATACCTTGGAAAGGTTGCCAAGGTAATGCCAGGAATTCGCGCTGCTTTTATAGATGTTGGCCTAAAGCAAGATGGCTTTCTACATTTTTCAGATATCGGAAGTACATTCAGCGATTATACATCGCTCGTGGATGATGAAGATTCTGATATTGATGTTGACGACGATGATGAGGATGTTCAAGCAACAGAGAACAGGGAGAGTTCATCGTTTCAATCCCCGCCTTCCTTGAATGAATCAAAATCCGTAGCTGCTCGCGTATCGCAAACCGCATCTCGCGGCAATGGCAAGGCTGCAAATATTCCTGACATTAAGTCCGGACAGGACATCATCATACAAATTATGAAGGAACCCGTCAATCGAAAGGGGGTACGGGTGACATCAGAAGTTTCCTTACCAGGTCGTTTTCTTGTTCTTTTACCGTTCGATGGAAAGATTGGTGTCTCAAAGAAAGTTTTCAATTTCAAAGAGAAACGACGGCTTCGCCGTATCGTTAGAAATATTTTACCTCCAAGTTTTGGGGTTATAATTCGAACTGTTGCCCAAGATAAGGATGAAGCTGCACTAAAGCAGGATTTAGAAAACCTCATTGCGACTTGGCGTGAGATTGAAAAAAGCGTAAAAGCCGAGTCCGCCCCATCGTTACTATACAAAGACCTTTCGACAACCTCAAGTGTTATCCGTGATCTTTTTACAGAAGATGTTGATCGGGTAATCACTGATTCTAAAAAACAGTATAAAGAAATATGTGCCTATGTGAAATCTGTTTCGCCACAGTTACTCGAAAAGATTGAGCTTTACAAAGAACGAGAACCTCTCTTTGATGTCTATGGCATCGAAAAAGAAATCGCAACTGCATTAAGCCGTAAAGTTTGGTTGAAGAGCGGAGGTTATATCATCATTGAACAGACTGAAGCTATGGTGGTGATCGATGTAAATAGTGGTCGTTATGCTGCAAAGCGTGAACAAGAGCTGAATTCACTTCGCACTAATCTTGAAGCATCACGTGAAGTTTGTCGACAAATACGATTGAGAGACGTTGGGGGAATTATTGTTATCGATTTCATTGATCTTGATGATGAAAAGAATAGGAAAAAAGTTTACGATGAGCTTCGAAAAGAATTTAGAAGGGATAGGGCGAAAGTTACCGTTCTTCCGATGACGGAGATTGGCATTGTTCAAATCACGCGTCAGAGAATACGCCAAAATATATTGCACAGTTTCAGTGAGCCCTGCCCGGTTTGTGGTGGAGGGGGCCTAGTTCAATCAAAATCGAGCATAGTAAACCAAATCGAACGCTGGATTCGCCGTTTTAAATCTGAATCCAAGGAGTTCCGTCTTATTCTCCGCGCACATCCTAGTATCATCGCTTATTTGAAGGAAGGGACCATTAGCCGGTTGAAAAAAATGATGTTCAAATATTTTGTACATATTAAAATTCAAGGAGACGATAAATTATCGATTGCAGAATTTCATTTCAGCTCTATCCGTCAAAACAAAGATATTACTGATCAATATAAATCATAATAACGATTAGAAAAATCCATGAAACTTTTCCTTGATACTGCTAACGTGAAGGAAATCAAAGAAGCTGCGAGTATGGGCATCCTTGATGGGATCACGACAAATCCAAGCCTCGTTGCCAAAGAAGGGCGGAATTTTAAAGAACTATTGAAAGAAATTTGTTCGATTGTCGATGGACCAATTAGTGCGGAAGTTGTATCAACTGAACTTGATGGGATGTTAAAGGAAGCCCGAGAGTTGGTAAAAATTGATGACAATATTGTTATTAAGGTACCTCTTATTCGTGAGGGATTGAAGGCAGTAAAATGTTTAAAAGCAGAGGGAATTAGAACGAATGTAACATTGTGCTTTTCACCAACCCAAGCCCTTTTGGCTGCCAAAGCAGGTGCATACATCATCAGTCCATTTATTGGAAGACTTGATGATATCAGTACAAATGGAATGGATCTTATAAGGCAGATATGTACTATCTATGATAATTACAGTTTTGAGACTCAGGTTTTAGTGGCAAGTATCCGCCATCCAATGCATGTCGTAGAGGCAGCTATGTTGGGTGCAGTTATCGGGACAATGCC
>DASRUF010000203.1:0-13119 GCA_035655575.1 Bacteroidota bacterium
CTTGAGATATTGTGTGAACTCTTTCCACAAGCAACATTATTTACACTCGTTCACCAAAAAGGGAGTGCGTGCCCAACAATTGAACAGATGAAAATTACAACATCTGTTCTTCAGAAGTTTCCTTTTGGGCAGAGTCATTATCAATACTTTCTGCCATTATTCCCTTCAATAGTAAAAGGGCTTGATCTGAGCGATTTTGATCTCGTGATCTCAAGCAGCCACGCTGCTGCAAAAGGTGTCAGAGTTTCAAACAAGGCATTGCATATTTGTTACTGTCACACCCCAATGCGTTACATATGGGATCAGTACGATAATTATTTCGGTGCGGGTCGAAGCTCAATTTTTACACGAGCCGCAATAAGACTCTCTGTAGGCTATCTTCGTCGTTGGGATGTTGAAAATTCGAGAAGGGTTCGCCATTTCATTGCAAATTCGATTAACGTACAGAAGAGAATCAAAGTTATCTATCAGAGAGAATCGGATATTATCTATCCTCCGGTAGATATTCATCGTTTCTTTCCATCGGAACAGCATAACGACTATTATCTCATAGTTTCAGCATTGGTTCCGTATAAAAGGATTGATATCGCTATTGACACATTTAACCAACTCGATGAGCGGCTTATTATTATCGGGGATGGCATTGAGGAACATAGACTAAAAGCCAGGGCAAAAAAGAATATTGAATTCATTGGCTGGGTGAGTGATCGTGAATTAGAACAGTATTATGCCGGATGCAAGGCGGTGATCTTTCCCGGTGAGGAAGACTTTGGTATTGTTCCGGTTGAAGCGATGGCATCGGGAAAGCCAGTTATTGCAATAGCGAAGGGTGGAACTCTTGAAACTGTTGTGGATGGAAAAACAGGTGTCTTATTTCAGGAACAGAATGTGGAGAGTTTGATGAAAGCGGTACAATCTTTTTCTGATAAGACATTCAATCCTATTGAAATCCGAAATCACACTTTTCAATTTGATAGATCGAAGTTCAAAGATACCATAGAGAAGTATATACAGTCCAAATGGTCGGAATATCTTATAGACGTGGACGATAAGCCACACTCTTTACCTCAACCCCTCGCCAAGTGGGGATGAGGATTTTCGACTTTGCTTCTACGCAATTGTTGAATTTACCGCAGAAAATCTCTACTTTAACTATGGTATGATTTAGAAAGAAATAGCTCCCTACGCCAATATGTTTTTGAAACACGTTGCACTGCAGTTTTTGTCGTTTGCCCTTCCCATAGTTATCATTGCTCAGACGAGCTATATCGTTCGTCCCAAATTCTCTCCTATCACATTTCAGGGTTTAAGACTACAACAATCTAAAAATCCAGATCGACCTAAAGTCGGGCTTGTCTTAAGTGGAGGTGGAGCACGAGGTCTTGCCCAAATAGGCGTTCTTCGAGTGTTGGAGAAAAACCAAATTCCCATCGATGTCATAGTTGGTAACAGTTTGGGTAGCGTTCTGGGTGGATTATACGCCTCGGGTTATTCAACTACGCAGCTTGAAAGCATTGCCGTCAATACCGATTGGGGTGAATTGCTCTCATTTTCGGAAGAAACGAAACGACAGGACTTGTTTATTGGTCAAAAACGCACGGAGCAAGAGGGATTTTTATCGATTAGATTTGAAGGTTTGGAACCTATTGTTCCATCGTCGATTTCTGGTGGGCAGCGATTGTCAAACTTTTTTTCCTATCTGACATTGCAGGCACTGTATCATCCCAATCCAAGTTTTGATGATTTGAAGATTCCTTTTCGGGCTGTGGCGACGGATTTATATTCAGGCAAGCGAGTGATTCTTGATCGTGGTTCTCTTTCTGAGGCGATGCGTGCGAGTGTAACTGTTCCGTTGTTGTATTCTCCCTTAGAAAAAGATTCTATGGCAATTGTCGATGGAGGTTTGGTTTCAAACATTCCTGTTGATGTTGCGAAATCCCTGGGTTGCGATGTGACCATAGTTGTAAATTCGACGAGTGGTATGCGGAAAGAACATCAGCTCAATGCCCCATGGGAGATAGCTGATCAGATTATGACCATCATGATGCAAACTCAGAACGAAACCCAGCTCAAGATGGCTGATGTCGTGATCGCGCCCGAATCGGGTGATCGAGTAGTTTCAGATTTTTCAGGTATTGATTCCCTCATAACCGCAGGAGAACGCGCAACCGAAAAAGCTTTAAGAGAGATCAGTGATTTGTTGCTGAATAAAACAACAAGCCAGCATACTTCTTCATCCCCCGCCTTTGTCTCAGTTGAATTAAAGTTTAAGGGTGATTCTATTCCACAATATGTTCTGAGCGAAATGAGTCGGGAAATTCAACACGGTACGTTTTCATCAACAAGAGTTGAGTTCTATGTTAACCAACTCTATGCCACGGGTCGATATCAGGACGTTTATGCTGAAGTTACTGAAGCCTCAAGTCCCACTGTTGTCGAGTTTTACACTACTGCATATCCCCCTGTTAGTTTGATTACTTTCGAAGGTAATGATCTTCTCTCTGATGAGACAGTCAATCGAGAAGTAACGGACTTAGTAGGAAGTAGCTTTGATTACGGGAAATTACAAATGGCAATGGAAAATGTATTGCTTCTTTATCGAAAATCTGGGTATGCACTTGCTCGGATTGATTCGGTATCTGTCAAACCAAGCAGTGGATCAGGCCACTTCCACATTAACGAAGGAAGCATCAGTCAAATTCGATATGAAGGCAACGTGCGGACAAAAGACTATGTTATACGTCGAGAATTTCCATTGGATGAAGGTAATGTTTTTAATCTCGATAAAGCATATCAGGGTATTGTTAACATAAAAAGTACCGGATTGTTCGATTATGTTCTACTCGACGTCAACTATCAACAGAATCAGCCAATAGTTGTGTTAAAGGTAAAAGAAAAAAGTTCTGAGCTTCTACAATTAGGATTACGTGCCGATAATGAGCATAACATAGTAAGTGTGATAAAACTTCGCGATGCAAACTTTCGAGGTGCGTGGGAAGATCTTGGTATAGCATTACGGTACGGTCCTCGTGATCGAATATATTCAACTGAGTATACGATCAATCGAATTTTCCACAGTTATCTAACATTTAATCTTCAAGGATATTATAAATCACGTGATGTGATTACCTATCAATACCTTCAGGATTTGCCCTCAACACGGTGGGAAAGAGCTGAAGCGGGAAGGTATCAGGAAAATAAATTTGGTTGGTCGATGACGTTTGGAAGTCATTTCCAGCGATTTGGAGATGTGACCGCACAATTACGAACAGAAAAACATCAAATCATATCCATCTCGGGTCTTGGATATAACCCCGAACATTATACTTTTGTCGCGCTAAAATTACAGAGTATTATTGATACCGAAGATAAATTTAATTTCCCAACATCGGGAATACTGCTTTCACTCTCGTACGAGTCAGCGCTTAAAACACTGGGAAGTGATATCGGGTACGGTAAGATCGAACTTTCGTATGAAACCTATCTGACCCCCCTTCGACGCCATACGATAAAACCCAAATTCACTTTCGGGTTTGCTGATGAAACATTACCCACTTCGGAACAATTCAGTCTTGGGGGATTGGGTTCATTTTTTGGCTTGCGCGAGGATGATAGCCGTGGGCGACAGCTCTTTCTCATCAATATGGAATATCGATATTCGTTACCGTTCAAAATTATTTTTGAAACCTATTTAAAAGCCCGCTACGATCTGGGGATGATTTCAGCTATACCGCAAGAATTGAAACTCAATAGTTTTCGTCATGGAATTGGCGGAGAAATAGCGCTCGATACGCCGATAGGCCAAGCATCTTTTGGAATGGGAAAAAGTTTTTATTTCAGAGAAGATTTACCGCATCTACCGGTGAGTGTTGGACCGTTGTTATTTTACTTTTCTATCGGTCCTAGGTTATAACTGTCGCGGTGAAATTACAACAGAGGGTAAAATTATTACAGAGATGCAATATCCGTTTAGTATTCTTGAACATCCTTCGGATTTAGGAATCGAAGCGTATGGCAAAACACTCGCTGAGGCTTTTGAGAACGCTGCGAAAGGATTGATTTCAATTATCCTCGATTCTGCAACTATCAAATCCAGTGAATCGAGAACAGTATATCTATCAGGGGGAAATTATCATCAGTTGTTTGTCAAATGGTTATCGGAAGTGTTGTATCTCTATGATGGTCAACATTTTGTTGGAGGGGAATTTATGATTCATGAATTAACTCCCAATGAATTGAAAGCGTCTATCGTTGGAGAAACATTCTCGGCAGCAAAGCATCAAACAAGACTCGACGTGAAAGCCGTGACGTACCATCAATTGTTTATTCATCAGGCGGATGATGGATGCTTGGTGAGGGTATATCTCGATGTCTAAGTACAAAGCATTCAGGTATGAACAATGTTAAAGAAAATTGACGAATACCGTTTTGTGATTCCAACATCCTACAAACAAGGAATGCGTATTGAGGGTTTGATCTACGCTGATGATGATTTAATTCAGCAGATTGAAAAAGATCAGACAATGGAGCAAGTGGCAAATGTTGCAACATTGCCGGGGCTTATTGGACGGTCATTAGCCATGCCTGATGCACATCAGGGATATGGGTTCTGTATCGGTGGTGTTGCGGCGGCAGATTTATCAGAAGGTGTGGTTTCCGCGGGGGGAGTTGGTTTCGATATCAATTGTGGCGTACGTTTACTTATGTCGCAATTCGATTTGAAGAGTGTACAAAAAAACCTTGAACAGCTCCTGAATCAGCTATTTCGTGATATTCCCTGTGGAACAGGACGAAAGGGAATGGTGAGTGTTTCTACAGCTGAGTTAGATAATGTGCTACGAGATGGCGCACAATGGGCGGTGAAAAATACGTATGGTAACGAAGAAGATATCGCCCGAATCGAAGATTATGGAAAAATACCTGATGCCGATCCAGCACTCGTGAGTACGCGAGCAAAAGATCGAGGGCATCATCAATTAGGAACGTTAGGTTCTGGAAATCATTTTTTAGAAATACAAGTTGTTCAAGAAATCTATGATCAAGATATTGCAGAAAAATTTGGCGTTCATAAAGATCAAATTGCAGTTCTCATTCACAGTGGCTCACGAGGTCTGGGCCATCAGGTATGCACTGATTACCTCGACATAATGCAAGACGGCATGAATAAATATGGAATCCATGTTGTTGATCGCCAATTAGCATGTGTTCCAATCAAATCGCGTGAAGGTCAAGATTATCTCAAGGCAATGGCAGCAGCGGCGAACTTTGCTTTTGCCAATCGGCAGATGATGACGCATTGGACGCGTAACGCGTTTGCCCGTATTCTTGGAAATGGTGATCTAAAAATTGTCTACGATGTATGCCACAATATTGCAAAGGTTGAGGAACATCAGATTGATGGTGGAAGAAAAAAAGTTCTTGTTCACAGAAAAGGTGCGACTAGGGCATTCCCCAAAGCTCATCCAGCACTACCGGAAGAATTACGTGATGTTGGACAGCCAGTGTTGATACCTGGAAGTATGGGCACCTGCTCGTATGTTCTTGTTGGCACTGAACAAGCGATGAAGGAAACTTTCGGCTCATCCTGCCACGGTGCCGGTAGAGCAAAAAGTCGAACACAGGCAAAGAGAGAGACATCTGCTGAAGAGTTGTTCAGAGATCTCAAAGGAAAAGGTATTCTGGTCAAATGTGAATCACGTTCTGGTCTTACTGAGGAAAAACCCGATGCTTATAAAGATGTGAGTCGGGTAGTTGAGGTTGTTCATGGCGCAGGCATTGCAAGAAAGGTTGCGAAATTGATACCAATTGCCGTGATGAAAGGGTAGCAAATTAAGAGAAAATTTACTGAGTTAAGCTCGTTGAAGAATGGCTAAGCTTTATAGGAGGTCAAAATTCCGCCTTTTTCATAAAGAATGGCCATATTGTTTAAATAGGAAAACTTCTACACTGTTGATAACTCTGTAAAAACCCCACTTTTGATTGATTTTTCAATTATTACCTGTTGACAAGGGTGTGGAGAATTTCATTACTAACGTAGCATTTAGACTTATCTAATAATCCTAAAGCCTTCCTTAAGAAAGTTCTTGCATCTTATTGAAAAATTGTGTATGCTCTGTCTGTTCAATTCGGTAAGCATGATTATCCCTTCGTCAATAAATTTTTTCAATTGAGATTTCTTATGAATTCTTCAAAAAAATACGAGGAAATTTTAGAGAGTATTTCAGGGGGATTCTTTGCTCTCGATAATTTTTATAAATTCACCTATTGGAATCGTGCAGCGGAAGAGGGAACAGGTTTAAAACGTGATCAAGTGTTGGGCAGGAATGTCTTTGAGATTTTTCCGAATGCGAGAGGTGCTGAATTGGGTGAAATGTACCGCCTTGTAATGGAAAAAAAGATTTTCCAAAGTTTTGAGACTTCCTATCGGGACGAGAGGTTCGAAGCATGGTACGATATCAGGATTTACCCCACCGATAGCGGGATATCAGTATTCTTTCAGGATATCACGGAACAAAAGCGTCAGCAGAGGCAGAGAGAGATGTTGATGGAAGTATCACATGTGATTAATATTGCCCAACATCTCGATGAGTTATGTTTGAACGCGGGCGAGCGAATCTCTCGATTTATGGAAATTCCGTCAAAATTCGTCTGCATTTATCAATATGACAATCGATCATCTTTGTTGCATCTAATGGCACCCTCATTGGTCGGCATTCAAGTAAATCCTGAGGTTGAACATCAGATTGTTGATGAAAGAACAGATACGATTGCCGTGCAGACAGCGATTGGGAAAAAAGTCATCGTAAGTGATGAATTAGCGCGAAGCTCTATCGCTGCGTTTTTCCTCGGCGAGACTGAAACACTCAAGCTCCGAACTCTCATTTCACTACCCCTCCTTGTTCAAAATGAGCTTCAAGGTATTCTGGAGGTTCTCTCAACTAAAGTAGACAAATATGTCAAAGAGGATCTGAAATTACTTTCGATTATTGCAAATGAATTGGCAATCGGCATGAGCCGAAAACGATTGATGGATGAAATCACGGTGAAAAATATCGAGTTGGAGAATGAGAAAAAGAGGACAGATGATGCCAATGACACATTGAAGCGTTTTCTTGCCACGTTCAGTCATGAATTACGCGCACCGCTAAATGCGATAGTTGGGTTTTCGGAGATTCTGACATCAGACTTAAATACACTTCCGCAAGAAAGAATTAATGACTTCATGAAGAATATTAATGCAAGCGGGAAGCATTTACAGGGCTTGATCAATGATATTCTTGATTTATCGAAGATAGAGGCGGGGAAAATGGAACTGCACATCGAAGCATATCCCGTATCGTATTTTGTTGAAACGCTGCAGAGGGTGATGGAAGCAAGTCTCCAGGAGAAAATGATTCAGCTCATATTCGACATTTCACCAGAGGTTGATCAGCTCGTAGTCGATCAAACACGTTTCAAGCAGATTCTTGTTAATCTCGTTTCGAACGCCATTAAATTCAGTAATATCGGTGGTAAAGTGGGTGTGACAATCCGACGTCTGGTGAATGAAATCGAGGTAGAAGTTAAAGATGAGGGAATCGGTATTAAGCCGGAAGATATTGGAAGATTGTTTCATGCCTTCCAACAAGGGAAAAATGCTCAATCGGCAAAAGAAGGAACTGGTTTGGGATTAGTCATCACGAAACGATTGGTTGAGCTCCATGGAGGTCAAATGTGGGTTGAAAGTGAATGGGGGAAGGGAAGTACCTTTCGTTTCAGAATTCCAATGGTAGTGGCGGGTGAAGTAATTGAATCTGCCGACCAGCTCATTCGAATTGTTGATGAACAACCTCGATCCCTTCCAGAAGGTGAAAAACCATTGGTTTTGATTATTGAAGATAATCCACAAGCGAGTCAGCTCATTCAGATGTATTTAACTGAAGCGGGATACCGAACAGAGGTTTCGCGGGATGGTGCTGAAGGTTTAGAAAAAGCAAAGCGTTTGAAGCCAAATATTATCACTCTCGATATGATCATGCCGATCAAAGATGGCTGGCAAGTTCTTAAGGAATTAAAGCGTCATCCGATTGTGAAAAATATTCCTATCGTGATTATCTCGATCACCGATGAAAAGAAGCTGGGGTTCAGCATGGGTGCTGTGGATTATTTCGTCAAGCCAGTCAACCGGGAAGAATTAATCGATGCTTTACAAAAGATTCCCCTTCGAAGTATAAGACATAAGCAACATCCAAAAGTTTTGATCATTGACGATGACCGGACCGCCGCAGAATTGATCGAGGTAATTTTAGAGGCTGAGGGATATGACGTCATCAAGACGATGAATGGAAGGGATGGTGTCCGACTCGCTGAATCTGAAACACCAGACCTGATTATCCTCGATCTTATTATGCCGGAGATTTCCGGGTTTAACGTTGCCTACCAATTGAAACAAAATCCCAAAACAAGGAACACACCAATCATCATTCTTACATCGATGGATATCGATGAAGATACAAAAGAACAGATGCAAGGATTCATTTCTGGCATCATGAGTAAATCACGCTTTACGAAGAGAGATTTGTTGAGAGAAATCAATACTATTGAGAGATCAAAGTAAAGCTAAATTCTAGTTCAACCGTTGTAGGTTACTTCCATAGAAACTTTCACAGTACTATCCTATTTCTCTTTCCTAAGAAGGGCTTGATTTCGAAAATAATGGCGCTAAAATTCAATTTTTTCTTCGTTGTTTGGATTCTCATTCTCTTGAACGTCGATATTTTGAGTACTCAAACAAACGAAGTCTCGCTCATTGGTAACATCAACGAACCCCATGGTACATCTCCTCAAGGGACACAGTACTCGGCATGTTGGGGGTGGGTTTCACCCGATGGTAGAGAGTATGCCCTCCTGAGTACTTGCGAAGGAACATCGATTATCGATCTGAACTCTGATTCACTGCGCGAGATTCAATTCATTCCAGGTCCAGGTCCCGTAAGTTGGTGCTACCGTGAAATAAAGACCTATAAACACTATGCGTACATTGTATCCGAAGCCGGAGGGGGAGTCCAGATTGTTGATCTCTCGGGATTGCCTGATACCGCGATCTTACTCAAAAGTTTTATATACACCGATACATCATCTGGAAAACACAACACCTATTCTCATACGGTGACGATGGCAGATGGTTATCTCTATTGTAATGGTACCGCTGCATGGTCTCCTGGTGGCGCGGTCATTTTTTCATTACGTAATGATCCTACGAATCCTGAATTTGTTGGTACGTATGCACCGAGGTATCTTCATGATACGTATGCACGAAATGATACTTTATATGGGGCTGCGATTGGCTCGGGAGGGGGATTGTATATCGTCGATGTGAAGGATAAAACAAATCCAATTTTATTGGGGAAAATATCCTACGATGGAAGCGGGACGCATAATGCTTGGGCTTCAATTGACGGTAAGTATGCATTTACTACTGATGAGATCGGAACGACTGCACATAATTTGAAAGTCTGGGATATCAGCAATTTGCCAACGTATACCATGGTTGCTTCTTATTCTGCAAACCCGAACCATGTTATCCACAATATTCGTGGACGTGGTAATTACGCGTACATAGCTCATTATAAGGAAGGAATACGAGTTGTTGATATTCATGATCCTATCACTCCGTTTGAAGTGGGTTCTTATGATACGGACACGCTTGAGATTGGTACTTATTCAGGATGCTGGGATGTCTATCCATACTTTCCCTCGGGAAAAATTATAGGTTCGGATATGCGAACGGGATTGTATGTCTGTAAATTTGATAGTCTTATTCCTCGTACCCATCCCCGACTACTCGAGCCAGCAGAAAGTGTGATGACGGCTTCTCCACTATTTCGCTGGACTTCAGCAGCGAATCAAAAAGAGGACCCCCATTATTATGAAATACATATTCTTGGGAGCGATGTTGATACAGTTTTTAAATCGTTCGATACAACGTTCAACTTGACCTCAACCAATTTCCTCACAGATGCTGCCCTGTATTCTTGGTCTGTAAAAATTCTCGATGAATATACCGAAGTTTCGAGTCAGGATACATTTCATTTCACTTATATCGGTCCCTTAGATGTATCGGAGGATCGAGGAATTATCCAATCATTCTCCCTGAAGCAGAATTATCCGAATCCATTTAACCCTATGACAAGTATCGAGTTTGCCATTCCCGTAAATTCTGAAGTAACTGTGAAAGTGTATAACCTCCTTGGCGAGGAGGTTAGTTCACTGTTACAAAATCGATATCTTATTGCAGGAAATCATCAGATTGTCTTTAACGCGTCAGGATTACCTTCCGGTGTGTATTTTTATCGCTTGATAACCACAAAATTTATTGAGACAAAAAAGTTAGTTGTGAGCCGATAGTGTAAATTGATGCCAGAAATTGCTGACAATCAGCTATTTGACTTTATTCATAATTCCTTTTATTTTAACCTTGAATTAATTAATCAGGGAGGAATCTTCACTATGAGGAATGACGATGGAAAAACCAATTATTCTTTACGTTGATGATGAACTGTCAGCGTTAGAAGCGATAAAAATGGGTTTAGAAGAGAAAGGTTACACAATACTAACTGCCGATAGTGGCAGTAAAGCATTAGAAATTCTGAAAACACACACTCCGAATCTCATTATGACGGATCTTCGCATGCAGCCAATGAATGGCTTCGAGTTTTTCGAAGAGGTGAGAAAGATTGAGAAATTTGCAGAAACGCCGCTCTTCTTTCTTACTGCAGTTGATGATTTTCTTGCCCAAAAATATGGTCAGAAGTTAGGTGTTGATGCCTATATCACCAAGCCCGTAGATCTCGCTAACCTTCATAATCTTATTAAGGGTAAATTGAAGGGGAAGTAATCCTCCCTTTCTGCTCACCCGACGGTCTTTTCTAAAGTTCTCGCAACCCACCGAGAGATTATTTTATCCATGCGAAAAGGTCAATGACGTTTCCGTCGGGGTCTTCGACTTGTGCATAGCGTTGGCCCCAGAATGCATCCCATGGCTCCTTATGACCTTTGTACCCTGATTGTACAACGAGTTGATACAACGTATTTACCTCCTCGGGTGTCTCACACTTGAATGCGAGTCCGATGCGCTGGCCCACAGGCTCTTTCCACGCTGGGTTGATTTCTCTGATTAGCGCCTCGCTGTCCCATGCGATACGATAACCATTCGGTGTTATCACTTCAACGTGTGGCTCGTTCTCAACATTCTCAGGAATTGCTAACCCTAACAAGCGATAGAACCGTAACGCCGCAGGCATGTCTCGAACGATAATGCCAACCATATCTGGTAGTGCCATTGAACTTTACCTTTCTTTAGTGTAGTTTCCTTCCATCATCGGCTGCCAGTTCTTGCCGTCCATGGAGACTTCCATTTTGAAAGTGACTTTCCCTTCCTTGCTGTAGTCCCAAATTCCCCTGTTAAAGCCCTGGGGGAATTTCCCCACGAGAGAAAGCACACTGTTTTCGAATGTACCTTTCATCACTTGAGGCGGCGTTCCCATCGAATCAAACCAGTGCACAACGTAGCAGTTTTCAAATTGATCCCAGCCGAATACGCCGTGCCCGCGGAAATTAATGCGACCATTGCGCTCCTGTTGGTAATCCTGTACGACGAAAAAGCCATCAAGCTCTGCTTTGTTCACGGCGAGACCTTTTGCCATACCTCCGGTTGGGTCCCACGGCGAGGGATAAAGTTTCTCTTCCCCATTCCATCGACCGACGAGCTTTAGGAGTTTTTTGTGTGCGTCAGAGGGCTTCGGCATTTCCATAATAAGTTTTCCTTAGAGATGAATGAACTATTAGACGTATGATCGGTAATATAACGAAGGTTTCTTGATTAAGACAACCTCATTATTATTCGATCTCTTGAAATCTGCTGGCATGACAACTTACGTTGCGGATTTATTTGTCAGTGTAATGACTGAAATTTCGGAGCGAGCACCGAGCCGCACAGGCGGACCCCAATACCCCGTCCCTTTGCTGACATAGACCCAAGTTCCGTTGTGGTTGTGCAGGCCGGAAATGTACGGCTGCCCGATCGTGGCGACAAGGTTCCATGGAAAAAATTGCCCGCCATGTGTATGGCCCGAAATCATCAAATGAAATCCCAACGGCTCTGCCTGATATACCGTTCGTGGTTGATGTGCCAACAGGATTTTCACTGCATCTGATGGTGCATTGTTGATTGCAGCTTTCGGGTCAGATTTGTGGTGGGGAAGAAATTGTCCACCCGTGTAGTCCGTAACACCGGCAAGTACAAGCGCTGAGCCGTTTCGCTCAATAAGCCGATGTTCGTTCATCAGCACGTCGTATCCGAGACGGCGAGCTTCGTTCACCCATGGTTCAGCGCCAGAGTAGTATTCATGATTACCGGTAACGAAAAACTTTCCGTGCGGCGCCTGCAGCTCTCTAAACGGTGCAACATCGTCGCGGAGATGCGGAACAGAACCGTCAGCAAGATCACCGGTAAAAGCGATAAGATCGGATTTAAGCGTATGCACTTCGTTCACGATCGTTTCAATCCAGTCCCGTCTCACTGTCAACCCGGCGTGGATGTCTGAAATTTGGACAATCTTGAAACCAACAAATTCTTTAGGTAGATTTGCAATAGGAACGGTGATATTGACAATGCCAGGTTTTCTCCTTGCCTCATAAATGCCATACGCCGTGAAAGCTCCCGCAACACTGAGGACACCGATATTTGTCGCCTGCAAAAGAAATGCTCTTCGGGATGAATCGACTTGTGACGCTGATGTGTGAGAGTAGAATTTTTGTACAAAAAAATATCCCCTTCTCATGCCTCGTGAGAGCAACCAAACAATATCGCGCAGCAACAGAAACGTGAAGACCATCGATAAAAATCCGAGAATCACATACGCCACCCACGACAGCGGGTCTGTCAGGTTTTCATTGTATCGGGCAAGGAATCTCGAGCCGAAGGGGAGAAGGAACATTAACGACAGCCCTATCCAGGCGATAAGTTTCCACGGCATCACGAGTTTGGCTGGTATGATGAGCCGCCAGCCGATATAAACGTAGCCCAAACTCAAGACAACGAGCACGATGGTAATCCAGGTGACGTACATTATTATTCCC